>JBEKVL010000334.1:0-7060 GCA_049514055.1 Tepidisphaeraceae bacterium
TGCCGGCGTTGAGCGTGGCCAGGGCGTAGTCGAGGTGCAGGTGGGTGGGCAGGCAGATGTCGATGACGTCGAGGTCGGGGTCGTTGATCAGGTCCATGCCCTCGGTGTATTTGCGGGCCTTGGAGAGATCGAAGGAGCCCTGGGCCTGGCCATCGACGTTGCCGGCAGCTTTCTGCTGGCCGTGCAGACGCTCGGGGAGTTTGTCGCTGACGGCGGCGACGACGCAGTCGTTACGCCTGGCGTAGGCGTCGAGGTGAGTCAGGCCCATCATTCCGAGTCCCATTACACCGATGCGAATCATGTTTCTCTCCTGGCTGGTTGAGGGGTATAGCATGGCGAAGTGGAGGGGAAATTCAACCGTCGGGGCCCTCGGATGTATGAGGGACGCTTGCCAATTGTCGAACAACCGGCCAGAATCCGGGCAAAGGATGACAGACAGGAATGTCTGTCCCACCAAGGAAAGGCAGCAACATGGAACTCGGATATCGCTTCAGTTTTGGTCCCTGGAACATTCACGAAGGCGCAGACCCGTTCGGCCCGAAAGTTCGGCCGACGCTGGAATGGGCGAAGAAGCTCAAGGAATACAAGAAACTGGGCTTCGACGGCGTGCAGTTTCATGATGATGACGCCGTGCCGGAGCTGGAGAAGCTGTCGCCGGCGAAGATCGTAGCCGAGGCGAAGAAGATGAAGAAGATGCTCGACGGCGAGGGGCTGGTGGCCGAGATCGTGGCGCCGCGGCTGTGGGAGGATCCTCGCGGGATCGACGGGGCGTACACATCCAACGATCCAAAGTGCCGGCAGTGGGCGTTGGATCGGTCCAAGCTCAACTGCGATATTCTGGACGCACTCGACTGCGATCTGCTGGTGCTGTGGCTGGCGCGCGAGGGCACGTATATCCGCGAATCGAAGAACGCGATGGATTCGTACAAGCGGCTGATCGAGGCGTGCAACGTGCTGCTGGAATACAGCAAGACCGTGCGGGTCTGCATCGAGCCCAAGCCGAATGAACCGATGGATCACGCTTACCTGCCGACGATCGGACATGTGCTGGCGCTGGCGCACCAGACGGTCGATCCCAAGAGAGTGGGCGGGCTCATCGAATCAGCGCATTCGTTGCTCGCGGGACTTGATCCTTCGGATGAGATGGCGTTCGCGCTGCAGGCCGGCAAACTCTGGTCGGTGCATCTCAACGACCAGAACGGTTTGAAATTCGACCAGGACAAGAGCTTCGGGGCGGCCAATCTGCGCATGGCATACAACCAGGTGCGGATGCTGGAACTGGCCGGATACGCCAAGACGGGCATGATCGGGCTGGATGTCAAAGCGCTGCGGACGCAGAAGGCGGACGTGGCGACGCGCCACCTGAGCAACTCCAAGCAGGTGTTCTGCGCCCTGGTCGAGAAGGTGCGGACGTTCGACAAGAAGATCGAGGCCCAGTGCATCGCGGATCGCGACTATGAGGCGCTGGAACTGGCGATTCTGGAACATCTGATGGGCGTGTAACAAACGAACGCAACAAACCGCACCGAGCTCCGTATTGACACTATTGAGAGCAGGCCCCGGAAGGGGATGTCTGCATACGGAGTATCTAATGATGTCGCCTCAGTGTCGTTCCTGGCAGCGCGGATTCGTGGTTGTGTGCATCGTGGTTGCGGGCTTCCTGACCGCGCCGCTGCAGGCCCAGTACGTCAGCCCGGCCGAGCGGTCGCAGATCATTCTGAATGCGGCCCGGACGGCGTACAACCAGCAGGATTACGCCTTCGCGGCCGAGAAGTTCCGCGAGTTTCTTCGCGTCGGGTCGGGCCGGACGGACATGCTCAGCGCCCGCTATGGCCTGGCATTGTGCCTCATCGACGGGCCTGAGAAGGACTATCGCACGGCAATCGACCTGCTGACGACGGTGACCGCGCCCACCTACAGCTTTGCCGACCGGCCGTACGGGTTGTACTACCTCGGTCTGGCATATCGTGATCTGGCCGAGCAATATGTCACGCGCGCGACCACGCAGCCGACGACTCGGGCGGCCGCGCTGCGTGGTAATTCGGACAGCTTTCTGAAATACGCGGCAAACCACTTCGGCCTCGCGGGCGAGGCGTTTCTGGCCGCGGCGCCCAAGCCCGACGTGGCCGCGGCGGAAGTTGCGCCATTGCTGGAATGGGCCGCCAAGGCGCGCTGCGACCAGGCGCAGATCCTGATTCGCCTGGGCCGCTACAAGGAGGCGTCGGCCGCCGTCGAGAGCTTTGCCTTAGACGCCGGTCTGGCGCGGAGCCGATATCGCAGTCTCGCGCTGTACTACTTGGGTTATGCCGCCTTCGCACAGAAGGATTTTGCACCGGCCGCAAAAGCACTGGCGCAACTGGCGCCGTTTGACGAGCCCGACTTCGGCCCGCACGCGCAGTTCCTGCTGGCCCGCACGCATCATCTGAGCGGCGACCGCGCCGAGGCTGCGGCGAACTACCAGGGGGTGATTTCCGCGTACGAGAGCCGCCGCAAACAGGCGGCCGAAGCGCTGAAGAACGGCAACTCGCTGCAGCTCACGCCCGCGCAGAAGGCGGAACTGACGGCGACCGTCTCCGCTCCCCTGCCGGATTACGTTTCGCGCAGCGCCTTCTACCTGGGCATGCTGCTGTTCGAGCAGGAGAATTACCAGGAAGCCGCGCAACGATTCACGACCTGCCTGAGCCTGGCGCCGCAGGCCGCCGTCGTGCCCGAGGCGAAGCTTCACCTGGGCATCTGCCAGGTGCAAACCCGGCAGTTCACGGCCGCGCTCCGGACACTGGCGAATTTTCCCGACGAGCGGCTGGGCGACCAGGCGTATCGCTGGCTGGCCAAGGCCCAGGTCGGGTCGGCGGACGTGAAGTTCCCGATCATGCGGCAACAGCTTTTGATTGCTGCCGTGGAGAATCTCGGCAAGTCGCTCGAGCTGCTCAAATCGGCGTCGGCCGCCGACGTGGATGCCGGCAACCGCCGGGCCACGGTGCTGATCGAACTGGGCGACACGCAGCGGATGCTCAAGCAGTTCAGAGAGGCCGCGGCCACCTACGCGAAGGTCGGCGGCAACAACAATGGGGTGAGCCAGCAGCTCGTCGAGCATGCGCTGCACCGCCGGGCGGTGTCGCTGCAGCTCGCGGGCGAATTTGCCGCGGCCGATGACGCCTGCCGGGCATTCGTCTCGGAGTACCCGAAGAGCGACCTGATGCCCGAAGTCATGGCACGGTACGCCGAAAATGCCATGCTGGCGATCTCCGCGGGTGCTGTGAAGCCGGCCGACCCGGCCAACCGCTACGCCGAGGCCGTCCGGCGTTTCCAGAAGATTCTCGCCAGATATCCCGAGGGCCCGCAGGCGATCCTGGCCAAGCAGGGTCAGGCAATGGCGCTGTACGATCAGGGCAAATATGCCGAGGCCGCCAAGCTGCTGTCGGCAATCCCCGAGCCGGAGCGGATGGGTGAACTGGCCAGCGTGTCGTACCTCGAGGCGGACTGCCTGCTGCGAACGCTGCCCGCGACGAGCGAGGATGCGATCGCACTCAACCGGCTCATCGAGCAGCTCGAACACTCGGTGTCTCTGTTCAACGCGTTCCTGCAATCGCAGGCGGGCGACCCGCGGCCGGAAGCGCCCGAAGCGCAATTCAAACTGGCTTTCGGCTACACCCGACTGGGCGAATTGATTGTGGATCCGGTCGAGAAGAAGAAGAACGAGAACATGGCCCGCCGGACGCTGATGGAACTGGTGGCGGCGTATCCGAACCATCCCGTTTATGCGGCCGCGACATTCGAGCTGGCGCGCCACATGACCGAGCGCGGGGCCGGCCCGGCCGCGGCGGCGGAGTTCGCCAAGTTCCAGAAGGAGCCGCTGGCGAGTTCGCCCTACGCGGCAATGGCGATGATTCTGCAGGGCGATGCCATCCGTCTCTCGCGGAAGCCCGACCAGGCCGTGGAGTTTCTGAGCAAACTTCGCCAGGATCGCGAGGCGGCGATGCTCAAGGATCCGAAGCTGGCGGAGTATGTCCCGGTGTTGCAGTACAGCCTGGCGCTGGCGCTCAAGGAGGCCGGCAAGCGGGACCAGGCTCGCGAGTTGTTCCTGTCGATCGCCAAGACGTTCCCCAAGCGGCCGGAGGCGGCGGAGGTGCCGTGGCGCATCGGGCAGTGCATGCGGGATGATGCCACGGCCGCGCTCGAAACCGCCCGGCGTGCATACTGGAACGCCGCCAAGCCGGAGGTGCGTGAACAAGCCAAGGCGGATGTGGACGCCGCCCTGAAGAAACTCCGCGAGGTCGCGGACCAGCTCACACAGACCGCGAAACAGATCGCCACGGACAGCCCGGATTCGGAGCTTGCAGGCCACATTAACTACGACGCGGCCTGGGCGTATCGCACGCTCGGCGATGCCGAGGTCGAGGCCGCCCGGCAGAAAATGCAGCAGGATGCGGTGCAGAAGATCATTGCGTCACTGCCGAAGGACGATCCGGCCATCAGCGCCGTCCGCCCTCACGAGATACCCCTGCCGCAGATCCCGCTGCAACCGTGCGAGAAGCTCGCCCGCCTGCGTTACTCGTCCCTGATCGACGCCCTTCCCGATTCGCAGCTTGCCTACGATTCCCGTTTTGAGCTGGCGGAGGTTTACTCGGTTCGCGAGGAGCATGGGCCGGCCATCAAGCTGCTCAAGCAGCTCCTGGAAGGCACGCCGCCGCCCGATGTGGCCGACCGCACGCGGCTGCGCCTGGGTGCGGCGTACCTCACGGCCAACGATCCGAAGAGCGCCGCCGAGCAGTTCCAGGCGATTCTCCAGAACACCAAGGGATACACGATCGTCTACGCCCGCGCCGGCCTGGGCGAAGCGCTCTTTCTGCAGAAGGACTGGGCGGGCGTGGTGCGCGAGCTCGAGCCGCTGCTCGAAGAGCGCCGGCCCAACCGGCAGGTGCCGGGCGTCACCGACCGCGCCAATCTCCGCCTGGCCAGCGCCTACGCCCAACTCGGCCGCTGGCAGGACGTCCGCAACTCCCTTGAGACCTTTGCCACACGGCACGCGGGCAGCGGCATGGTGGTCGAAGCCCGCTTTGCCTACGCCCAGGCATGTGAGCAACTCAAGCAATACGATCAGGCGGCGGCGGCCTATGCCGAAGTGGCCCGGCGCGTCGGGGGCGAACTGGGCGCCAAAGCCCAGTACCAGGCCGGGCTCTGCTACGTCGCCATGGACAAGCCAGACGAGGCCCTGAACTGTTTCCTGATGGTCGCCTACGCCTACGACTATCCGGACCTGGCCGGGGCTTCGCTTTCCGAGGGCGCCAAGATCTGCCTGGCGAAGAATCGCCCGGCCGACGCCCGCAAACACCTTCAGCGCATCATCGCCCAACAGCCCAACACCACCTGGGCGGAAACCGCGCGCCAGCAGCTTTCCCGGATGAAGTAGAGGATTTGCCATGAATCGTCCTGCAAAAACGACAACCCGTCTGCTTGCGATCGCACTTGTGGCGGCGGGCATTTACGCGGTCGGCGCCCTGGCCGATGCGCCCGCCGCCCCGCCTGCGCCCACCACGCGGCCGGTGAAAGTCCCTTTTCTCACCCAACCGCCGAAGCCCGCGCCGGAGGAAGACGGCCAGCCGAGCCGCCCCATCCGCAAACTCAAACCACCCAGGGCCGACCTGCAACTGACGAATCATGACTCCGCCAACGCGCCTGTGTTGGCGGCCCGGAGCCCGGCACTGGACCTGCCCCCGCTGGCAACCACCCCGAACCTCCCGCCGCCACCCCACATCGTCCTGCCCGAGAAGCCCAGGCACAAACTCGATCCCGTTCCCGAGCGGCCATTCGTCCTGCCGGCTGTGGCCGGTCGCCCGCGCTGGGCGGCTTTTCTTCCGGCCCCGGCCGTCAACAGCCCCAGCGCGTTTGACGGCACGTTTCAGCCCATACAGCCGATGCTTCGCGAGTACATTCCCGATGCCGCACCGACGGGCCTCACGCCGGACATCAACCTGAACACCCAGGCCGAATTCGATGGCGTCACCGACGACGATGTCCCGGCCATCCGCACGGACCTGCCGGCGCGGCCCGCGATTCCGCAATGACGCACAATGCATTGCCTTGCAGACCTTCCGTCCGCCCCCTATGCCCTGGCCATTTCAGGTCACGCTGATTCCACCGCCTTGTTACGGTTGATGCTCCTGCAACGTCCCGACTGCCGCCTCCACCTCGTCCACCTCGACCACGAACTCCGCGGCCCCGAATCCACGGCCGATGCGGACTTGATCGCAGGACTGGCGGCGCAGTTCCAACTGCCCCTCAGCTCGACCCGCCTCTCGCAACTCGAGACGCGGGTGCCAGAACTGCCCGCCAATCCGTCTGCCCGCTACCGCGCGCTGCGACACGATCTCTTCCGTCGTGTCATCTCCGCGCACAACCTCGCCGGCGTGTTGCTGGCACACCACGCCGACGACCAGGCCGAGACCGTGCTGCAACGAATCCTGCGCTCCAGTTCGGCCACAGGCCTTGCCGGCATGAATTTTCTGACCGCACTGCCGGGTCTGCGGCTCTATCGGCCCCTGCTCGGCACGCGCAAATCCGAACTCCTGGCCTTCCTCCGCCACCTCGGCCAGCCGTGGCGGGAGGATGTGTCCAACGCATCAGACTGTTATCAGCGGAACCGCGTGCGGCAATTCCTCGCGCAACGCCCGGAACTGATTACCCCGCTGCTCGAGCTTGCCGGCGTGGCCGGTGAACTTCGCGAATGGACACGCGATGATGCCCCCGACCTGCCCGCGAGATTCCCCACCCGCAGGCTGGCGGAATTGCCCCGCATCCTTGCCTGCGAATCCGCCCGCCGGTGGCTCGTCGGCCAGGGTGCTCCTCCGGAGCACCTCACGCCCGAGGTGCTCGGCCGGCTTGTCAACCAGGCCACCGACGCCGCCTCGCCGCCCCGCCAGCATTTCCCCGGCGCCTTGCTCGTCGGCCGCAGACAAGAGCACATGTTGCTGATCAGGATTCACTGAGGATCTGGTAAGCGCGGATACCGCAGGGTTCCAGGTCGATCTCCAGCGTCGCGCCTTCCAGCGTGGTCTTCACG
>JBEKVL010000335.1:0-7056 GCA_049514055.1 Tepidisphaeraceae bacterium
TGCGCAAATTGACGGGCGCTACCTCATCGACGTGCGAACCAAAGAGGAGTTCGGCAACGGCACATTGCCCGGCGCCGTCAACATCCCCGTCGACAACCTGCGCGGCCGCTTGGGTGAAATCCCGACGAATCGCGCCCTGGCCGTCTTCTGCCAGGTGGGCCTGCGCGGCTACATCGCATCGCGAATCCTCAAACAGAGCGGTTTCGAGGACGTGGTGAATGTGAAAGGCGGCTATTCGCTGGCGCGGTGAGCGATTCGGGCTGATTTCAGATGACAACACCCCCACATCGCGTGTATCCTTCCTCGCATTGTGGGTGACCCCACCTTCACATGTCCCCGCTGTTTCCACACCGCGCCCCGGCGGCCGGACGTCCGTTTCTGTCCCCACTGCGGTCTGCCCGACGCCCAGGCGGCCGCCCTCGACACTTCGCCGCTGGATGTGGCCGTCGGCCCGCGCACCTATCGCGTCCTCGACCGCCTCGCCAACGGCTCCATCTGTTCGCTCTACCGCTGCCAGTTCACCGAGGATTCCCGACAGGTCGAGTGCATCTTCAAGATCGCCTCCGATCCCCGCACCAATCGACTTGTCACCAATGAAGCAGATGTCCTCCGTCGTCTGCACGCGCTGGACATCGAGCAGCGATTCACCCCGTTTCTTCCGACAGTCCAGGAATCCTTCGCTTTCGCCGATGACTCGCCAACTCCCCGCCAGGCCAACATCCTGCGTATGCACGAGGCCATCGGTTCGCCCGATGAACTCTACACCCTGACCGAAGTCAAATCGTGCTACCCAGCCGGCCTGGACTCCCGCCATGTCGCCTGGATCTGGCGTCGTCTTCTCACCGTCCTTGGATTTGCCCACACCAACGATGTTGTCCACTGCGCCATCCTGCCGGCGCACATCCTCATCGAGCCGCGCGAACACAAACTCATCCTCGTCGACTGGTGTGCCGCGCAACACGAACCCCATCGCATCCACACACCCCCGGCCATCATCAGCGGTTCACACATGGCCTGGTACAAGCGCCAGGGAGGCACGCGCACGCCGCCCACGCCAGCCCTGGACATCGGCCTGGCAGCGCGATCCATGATCGACCTGCTCGGCGGCGATCCGGTCGGCGCCCATTTCCCTGCCGGCGTCGCGCCCGCCCTCCAACGGCATTTCCAACGCTGCCTCGGCACCGGCCCCGCATCTCATCTCGACGCTCATCAACTTCTCGACGATTTCGACCGCCTCATCGAGGTTCTCTGGGGACCGCGCAAATTCGCGATTCTGACATTGCCCCCGAAGACCCACCGTTCGTAAAGGAGATAAAGCCATGGGAAACGGAAACTGGTCCGCCTCAACCTACCACGACCGGGCCGTCGCCCGCGCCGCCACCGGCCGCGATGCCTTCGCCCATCATCACGACGCCGTGAAATCCGGCCAGATGCGCGTTCACCAGACGCTCGATCCGCAGGGTCTGCGCTTGCGCGAAAGCCGCGACAGCCAGGACCACCCGGACTCCAACGCCATCATCATCAGCCTCGACGTCACTGGCTCCATGGGCGCAGTCGTGCGCGGCATCCATGCCGATCTGCCCAAGCTTCACGAACTGATCCTCGGGCACAACTACATTCCGCACCCGCAGATCATGTTCGCCGCCGTCGGCGATGCCACCTGCGACCAGGTTCCCCTCCAGGTCGGCCAGTTTGAATCCGACAACCGCATGGACCAGCACCTCGAGAACATGATCCTCGAAGGTGGTGGCGGCGGACAGAAGACCGAGTCCTACGAACTGACGCTCTATGTCGCCGCCAGGCACACTGCCATCGACTGCTGGGAGAAACGCCAGCGCAAGGGATACCTCTTCATGATCGGCGACGAGATGGCGTATCCGGCCGTCAAACACCGCGAAATCCAGCGCCTCATCGGCGACGGCCTTCAGGTTGACATCCCGCTCGCGGAGATCATCGACGAGGTCCGCCAGCGCTACCACCTCTTCTACATCATTCCCGGCGGCGCTTCCTACGGGGCGGACCAACAGGTTCTGGAGTTCTGGCAGTACCACGTCGGCCCGCAATCGGTCCTCCAACTCGACAACCCCGAGGACACTTCCGAGTGCATCGCCGCGGCCATCGGTGTCAACGAGGGCGCGATCAGCGTCAACGACGGCGCGGTCCAACTCCGCCAGCGCGGGGTCTTTGGGCGAACCGTCGACAACCTCAGCCGGGCGCTGAGTGCGCTGGTCTCGGGCAAACCAGCCGCAGCGCCGACGCGCACCCGACGCCTGTGAACGTGAACCGGCGACACGCCATCACGGTCATCGGACTCGCCTTCGGCGACTGCGGCAAAGGGAGCATCGTCGACTTCTTGACCCGTACCCGCGACGCCCACACCGTCGTCCGTTTCAACGGCGGCCCGCAGGCCGGCCACAACGTCGTCACGCCGGATGGCCGCCACCACACGTTCTCGCAGTTTGGCAGCGGCACGTTTGTCCCCGGCGTGCGAACGCTGCTCTCGCGCTTCATGCTCATCGAACCATACGCCCTGTTCAATGAGGCCGCCCATCTCCAGGATGTTGGCTTGACCGATTCGCTTGACCGTCTGTTCATTGACGCCCGCTGCCCCGTCATCACCCCTTCGCACCAGGCCGCCAACCGTCTGCGCGAACTCGCACGCGGTGACGGTGCGCATGGCACATGCGGCCTCGGCGTCGGCGAAACAACGCAGGATATCGCCGACCACCCCGACCTGATCATCCACGCCCGCGACCTTGCCGACCGCCCTGCCATCACGCGAAAACTCCGGGCCATCCGCGACTTGAAAGCCGACCAACTACACGACGCCATCAACGCCCTGCGGTCCCATCCGTCCGCCACCTTTTCCATCGACACGCTGCTGACCCCCACATGGATTGAAGCCGCCGCGGACAACTACGCCCAACTCGCCGCCTGTGTCCGCATCCTCGACCCATCCGCAGTTCACAGCATCCTGCTCACGCCCGGCACGCTCATCTTTGAAGGCGCTCAGGGTGTCCTGCTCGATGAATCTCTCGGCTTCCACCCCTATACCACCTGGAGCAACACGACGTGCGCCAACGCTGAACAGCTTCTGCGCGAATCCGCCCACGATGGCACGCGCATACGCATCGGCGTCCTTCGTTGCTACTACACACGCCACGGTCCCGGTCCATTCGTCACCGAAACTCCCGCGTTACGGCTCTCCGAGCCACATAACGCCGACGCCGGCTGCCAAGGCCGCTTCCGTAACGGAGTCTTCGACACCGTCGCTGCACGTTACGCCCTGGCGGCGTCTCCGGTGGATGCGCTCGCGATCACCCATCTCGACCGGATTGCCCAGTTACCCTCTCACGTCTGCGCCGCGTATCGCGAGGTTTATCCCGCGGAACCTCCTGCCAACGACGGCCTCTTCATCCACAATGGTGACCTCATTACCGACATTCGCCTGCCAGAACCCGCTGATTTTGGCCATCTGACGCGTCTCTCGGCGCAACTCCGCGACGTTCGTCCCGTCTACACGCCATTGCCCAACGGCCATCTTCCGTCCTTCCTCGACATGATCGACAATGAACTGCGATCCCCCGTGTTGATCCAGTCGTTCGGTCCCACCGCTCTCGACAAACGACTCGTGCCGCGGGTTCTGTGATACGCTGCCCACTTGACCTCCAGCCGTTCTGCGGGTTCGATGCCTCCATGCCCGTCCCCGTCCTGTTCTTCTCCGGCATGGGCGCCGACCACCGCGTCTTCGCCCCACAACTCGCGCTGTTCCCGCAGATCACTGTCCCCGCGTGGATCCGGCCCCTTCGCGACGAGTCGCTCGCCGAATATGCCCGCCGATTTGCCCAGCAGATCGACCCGCACACCGACTGCATCGTCGGCGGAGCCTCATTCGGCGGGTTCCTGGCCATCGAAATCAGCCGCCACCTGCGAGCCTCGTCGTGCATTCTCGTCGGCAGCGTGCGCTCACCCGACGAACTGCCGCCGCACCTGCGCTCCTTTCGCCGCCGGCGTCACATCCCGGCCAGCCTTTTCCAACTTGGCGGCGCGCTGGCCGGGCTGGCCTTGAACTGGAGCGGGGCGATTCTTGGCCGGACCAGCCGTGAAATCCTCGCTCAGTTCCACGATGCGGATGCGGGTTTTGTGCAATGGGCTTGCGGGGCGGTACTCACCTGGCACGAAGACCTCCACGCCCCCGCCGTGCCCGTTCACCACATTCATGGAGCCCGGGATTACATCCTGCCGCCGCAGTACACCCGGCCCGACGTGATTATCCCCGGTGCCGGCCACGTCCTGTCGCTCAGCCATGCGGAGCAGGTCAATCGGTTTCTGGAGGGGATATTGGTGTGAGGCGACGTCGCTGTTCGGAGTTCACGCTTCAGCGTGTCTTGTGAGCCTTCCAACTGAAAGACACGCTCAAGTGCGAACTCCAAACGCAGACAAACGGCTACACGAATCGCCCCGCGCTCGATCTTACCAGTCCGTCCCTTCAATCACCTTGGTCAACAAATCATGATACCCGTCCAGGCTCTTCCACTTCGACGCCACTTTCATCTTCCGGCCATTTGGATCGATCACGGTGAATCCCTTGTCGTCCACCGAGATCGGCAGCTCCTCGATCTCGAACAGCGGATCCTTGCCGGGGTCGGCCAGATAGACGGCCACCGTGTCGAAGAGCGTGCTGCTGGAATTGAGGTCGGACACCCTGGGCTTGCCGGCCCAGATGCGGTAGTTCTCCAGGACCGCCTGCGCCAGCTTGTCCTGGCTGGTGGCGAGTCTGGCGAAGTTCTGGCCCTGGAGATGGATCAACCCGCAGGTGTCCAGTGGCGTGATGCGCATCTCCTTCCAATTGGCCGAAAACACGGCCTTGGACGCCTTCACGTTGCATTTGACATTCCATTCGGCATCGGGTGTGGCCTTGCCGCCGTAGCCGACGCGAACGCTCCCCTGCATGCCCACGAAGATCGCCCTGGGGGCGATACCGGGCTCGCGCTTGAGGGCCTCGGCCAGCGTCTCGGTCGGGCCGATGCCGATGATCGTGACCGGCTGGTCGGACTTCATGACCAGATCGATCAACGCCTGCACGCCGTCTTCATGCACCTTGCCGGCATAGTCGGTCAGTTTGTAATCCTTCACCCAGGCGAGTTGCTTGTCGCCGCCGTTCCGCCCGCCGGCGCCGAGGCCCACGGCCACATCCGTCCGCCCGGCGACGGTCAGCAACTTGCAGACGAGCTTGGCGCGATACTCCGCCGAGCCGTGCGTGGTGGTGACCATTTTCAGATCGAAATGCGAATGGCGCAACAGCATGGCCAGTGCCCAGGTGTCGTCGATGTCGTCGCCGATGTCGGTGTCGAGGACCACCGGAATCTTCGCCGGCTGCGCCGCGGCCGCGAACGCCAGAACCCACATCATCAGCATGGTCATCAACGCTTTCATAGTCGCTCCCATCAAATCCGCGCCTTGGGACACACATGCCCACTTCGTGCCTGCGTGCCTCAATGCCTTCGTACCTTCTACAATCAATACCGCGTGATCTGCAATCGGTTATTGCCCGAATCGACAATAACCACCCGGGCGCGCTTGTCGACGGCGACGGCCCACGGATAGGCGAGCTGCCCCGGCTCGCGGCCACCGCTGCCCCAGATCTTCAGGCTCTTCCCGGTGTTCTTGTCGATCCACTGCACGCGGTTGTTGCCGAATTCGCAGACGATGAGCCGGCCGTCGGCGTCCATGTCCAGGCCGTAGGGGAAGCGGAACTGCCCCGGCGCCCCGCCGGCCGAGCCCAGGTTGCGGAGCCACTTGCCATCAATCGAAAAGACCGCGATGCGATGGTTGCAGGAGTCGGTTACATATATTGTGTTTCCGTCAATAAGCATCGACTGCGGCCGGGAAAGCTGGCCGTCGCCCTGGCCCGTGCCGCCGAAGCTCCGCAACACCTTGAGCGTCTTGGGCTCGAACACCTGGATGCGGTCGGTTTCACTGTACTCGGAGACGTAGATGTTGCCGGCCGCGTCGAAAGCGACATCCGTGGGAAAGATGAACTGCCCCGGCTCCTTGCCATGGGAGCCCCATTTACGGATGAACTCGCCCTTGGGCGTGTAGACCATGACGCGGTAGTAGTGCGTGTCGGCGACGTACACGTTGCCGTCGGGGCCGACGCTCAGGCCCACCGGCTTGCCCGCATCCCACTCCGGCATGCGCCACCAGAGCGAAACCCTGCCGTCGCGTTCTACGCGCTGGATGCGGGCCGAGCGGTCGACGACGAAGAAGCAGTCGTCCCGGACGCTGTAGGCGATGCCGCGCGGGTAGACGAGTTGGCCCGGGGCCATGCCGGTTTCCAGCCAGATCTCCTCGGGCTTGCTCTTGTCGCGACAGCCGGAGAGGAGAAGGGCGACGAGCAGCAGGCCCAGCCATGATTGGTATACCGAACCCCCGGTCGCAGCCCCGTTAGAGGCGATACATGATCGCCCGCGGCGTAAGCCGCGGGTTAAGGAAACACGCAAACACGGGAAGCCCCGTAGGGGCGACAGAATTTCTACCGCCCCTACGGGGTTCAAGGAAGGCGATCGCATCTTTGTCCCATGGCTTGCGCCATGGGCTATTGTGTATCGCCCCTGGCGGGGCTGAATATGGTAAGATGTTGGCTCAGGTTTCGATGCCACGGTGTTCTGTTCCGCATTTGCGCGATTGCATCCTACCGCATGTCTGCCCGCCGCGGCAAAACGAGTCGCCGGCCAAGCCAGATCAGCCCGACCGCCACCGCCCCCAGCGCCGCGGCCAGGCCGGCCAGAAGCAGCGTGCCTTCGAGCATGTCATCATATCGCAACATGTGGACCCATCCCATCAGCCTGGGCACGAGCATCGTCGGCCGCAGCGGCGAAACCAGCACGGCGGCCGACACCTCGGTCATCGTCAGGATCATCACCAGCACGGCCGACCCAAGCAAGACCGGCCACGCCAGCGGCCAGACAACGCGCCGCATCGTCTGCCACGTTCCCGCGCCGTCGACGGCGGCCGTGTCGCGCAGGCTGCGCCAGGCTCCGCCGGTGGTCGCGA
>JBEKVL010000336.1:0-7036 GCA_049514055.1 Tepidisphaeraceae bacterium
TTCTGGGGTCGAAGTACTTCTGGCCCAGGTCGGGCTTGGCCTTGATGACCCGGACGGCGTCGCTGCCGGCGCCGAGTACCCACAGCGGCAGCGCCGCGATCAAGAGAAGAACAACCATGGAGACATGGCGGCGCGAAGGAATCTCAGCGGGTCTTTCCTCTCCGTGTCTCCGTGCCTCCGTGGTGAATATTCGTTGCACTGCCTGCTCTTTCCGTTGAGTGCTTTTGCCCATACATTCTCCAGCAATGACGCCCACGCGCACTATCGTCGACCGTTTCGACCTCATCCAGCAGTATATCCGCAAGGGGGATGTTCTGGACCTGGGGTGCGTCGATTCCCGACCGGCGCGAGACTCGGCCCAGCAGCGCATCGAGCGCAAGCCCAATCTGCTGCATCGGCGGATTGTCGAGACCAATGCCAACACGCTCGGCGTCGATATCGACCCGGAGGGCGTTGAGGTGCTCAAATCCATGGGTTTCAAGGCGGCCGTCGGGAATGTCGAAACGATGGACCTTGGCCGGCAGTTCGATGCCATCATCGCCGGTGAGCTGATCGAACACCTGGAGAATCCCGGGCTGTTTCTCCGCAACATGCGCCGGCACCTGAAGCCGGCCGGCGTCATCATGATCAGCACGCCCAACCCGTTCTACCAGGGACAAAGCTGGAAGATCTGGCGCTACGGCCGGCCGATGGTCCACGAGGATCACACCAACTGGCAGGATCCGACGACGCTGTCCCACCTGATGGAACGCTGCGGCTACGAGGTGTTCGACGGTGTCTGGGTGCAGCCCGCCCGAAGTGCGCTAAAGACTTGGAAACGCTTGTTTCGGCCGTATTTTGCGCATGGGTTCATGATGATGGGTAGGCCGAGGGTGTAAACGCCGCAACTTCTCCGGCGGTATCACCTTCCAGTCCGCATCAAACAAACGAGGAACATCCGATGAAACGCTCCGCGCTACTGACTCTGGCCGTATCTTTGACTCTTGGTTATGGCTCGCTGGCCTGGGCCGATGCCGCGACGGACAGGCTCGTCGATGAACTGGCCGGCCGCGCCGAATGGCGAGCCCGGCCGGAGGCGGAACTCAAAGCCGACTATGGCAAGGCGGTGCAGTATCTGGTTGCCGAGCAATTGAGCGGCACTGACCTGGGCATCCAGGGCAAGGGCCATCAGTCCATCGAGCGGATGGCGTTCGAGGCGTGCAAGCCGGCGCGCGAGGCCAACCGTGCGGCCGTTTGTGCGGCCATGGCCGCCAGCCTCAAGCCCGAGACGCCGGCGCATGCCCGCATCTGGATCCTGCGGATTCTCGAAAATACCGGCCGCGAAGAAGTGGTCGATACAATCGCCGCGTCGCTGGGCGATGCCGATGCGGTCGTCCGCCAACGCGCTCGATGCGCGCTGCAAAACAATCCCACGTCCAAGGCCGGTGAGGCACTGTTGGCGGCGCTGCCCAAGGCCAAGGGGACTGATCTCATCGGCATCATCAACGCTCTGGGGTTCCGCAAACAGGTGACCGCGGTGACGGCGCTGGCGCCGTTGCTGAGCGATGCGGATGCTGCGGTGGTGGTCGCCGCGGCTGCGGCGCTCGGGCAGATCGGCACGGCCGAAGCGGCCGACGCCATCGCCAAGGTCGTGCCGACGACCGCCGCCAAGCCGCAGGTGCTCGATGCCTGGTTGAAATGTGCCGGCAGTCTGGCCGCGAACGCCGAATTTCCAAAGGCCACGGAGATCTACAAGGCTTGCTTTGCCCCGGCCATGTCCTTGCCGATCCGGGCGGCCGCCCTGCGCGGGCGCGTGACGAGCGAAGCAGGCCAGCGGGCTGGAGCCGTGTTTGTGCAGCCGGACGCTCTTCGCGACCGCGCCCTGGCCGAAGCAGACGGACGCATCACGGCCGCCATCACGGCGGGCCTGGACGACAAGTAAGAGTATCTGCAAACCGTCGCCGCATCGCTGAGCGGCAGCTTGCCGGCGCAGGCGGGCACGCAACTCATCAACAGCAAGAAGGCCGCACTCAAGCCGGCCGTTGTGGCCATCATGATTCGCGCCATGGCCGAGCGCAATGATGTGCTGGGCGCGCCGTTGCTCGTGGAACTGGCCAGGGGTCCGGAGCCGGTGCTGCAACTGGCTGCTCTCGATGGCCTGGGCGACTGCGGCGAGGGATCGGTTGTGGCCGTGTTGGCCGAGGCGGCCGCGAAATTGCAGGGTCCACCGCAGCAGGCCGCCCGCAATTCGCTGGAGCGCATGTCAGCGGCGAATGTGGACACCGCGATCCTGGCCGCACTGTCCGGGGCCGAGCCCAAGGTGAAGCAGGAATATTGCCGGGCGCTGGGTGCTCGCCGTGCGGTGAGCGCGGTGCCCGTCTTGCTGGATATGGCCGGAAAAGACGCGGATCAGGCCGTGTGTGCGGATGCGATCAAGGCCGTCGGCTCGCTGGGCGGCATCAAGGATGTGGATGCCCTGCTGGCGATTCTGATCGCGCCCAAGAGCGATGCTGAGGGCAAGTCGGCCGAGGAAGCGATCAGCGGCATCATCTCACGCGTGCATGATGCCGATCAGCGTGCCACGCCGCTGCTGGCGGCCATCGACAAGGCCGGCAAGGCCAAGGCGTCGATCCTGCAACTGCTCGGCCGCACCGGCAGCGACAAGGCAGTTGCCGTGTTGCGGGCCGCGTCGAAGGATGCGGACAAGGAGATGCAGACGGCCGCCATTCGCGCCATGGGCGAATGGCCCAGCGACGGCATGGCCGACGACCTGCATGCCCTGGCGCTGGCGAGCAAGGATCAGACCCAGCAGGTGCTGGCCATTCGCGGCTTCAACAAGGCGCTGTCCTATCAGAACACTCGCAAGTCGGCCGACGTTGTGAAGCTCTATGGCGAACTGCTCCCGGTCGCCCGTCCGGACGAGCGCAAGGGGATTCTGTCGGGTCTGTCGAATATCAGCACGATCGAGTCATTCAAGCTGGTGGCCGGTCAACTCGACGCCCCCGGCACGCAGAATGAGGCCATGAACGCGTGCGTGAAGATCGGCCGGGATATCGTCGGCAAATACCCGCAGGAGGTCGGCCCGGTGGCCAAGAAGATACGCGACACGACCAAGGACGAGCGCGTCAAGGGAACGGCCACGGAGATATTGGATCGGGTGAAGTAGGGTCGCAATGCAAAATGCAAAATGAAAAGTGCAAAATGGAGAAGCAAGAATGAAAAAGACAAAGTGAAGGTGGAGCATTCTTGCTGCTCATTTTGCATTCTTCATTTTTCACTTTGCATTTGCAGCCTCCTCATCTTGCATTTGGGGCGCTGCCGACCCTACACCGTGACATGTTCCCAGCGAAACTCGCCCTTCCATGAATCGTCGCCTTGCGCGTACTTCTGAAACGCCGCCACAATTCGGTCGATCGTCATTTCGGCCCCGATCGCGCGGAAGTGCGTGTAAAGTGTTCCTTCCTGGTACTCCAGCAGCAATTCTCCCGGTTCCTCGCTCCAGGCAAACTGCATGTACGTGAGTGAATCCGGCCCGTCAGACAATATCGCAAACTCCCGTTCCTCCGGCAGCAGCCGCGCAATGTCCGCGTCTGTCGGATTCTCAACCGTCTGAAACGTGGATTCGAGGAAGAGTTGCATGGTTATCCCTTCATCGGCATGTCGGCCGCTCGATTTGATTCCATCGGGTCTGGGCAGGGTCCGCTTCAGCGGACGGGGAAATCCGTGGTTACGCCGCAACCCGTCTGCTGACGCGGACCCTGCGGTCGTCAAATCAGTTGATCGAGCCCAGTGAACCCCAACACCTCATGCGAAAAGAACGGCTCCGCATACGCCGTGCCGATCCGCGTGCCGAAATAGGCGTTCACAGCGCGGACCATCTCCGGCACATTGCCCGAGGCGTTCTGGCGGAACTGCGATTCATATGCATTGACTGCCGCCAGTTTCGTCTCCATCTGCGCGGAGATATCGATGCAAAAACTCGCCTGGAAACTCAGTCGCAAGTGCGTGCAGAAGTAGTAGATCACCCGTTTGGGATGACATGGCTCGCCGGGGATGGCCGACTTGGTGAGCTTGGCGTCGAACCGGGCATCCTCGGCGATGCGGGTCACGGCCGTATGATCCGGGTGGGCATCGATGGGGTAGGGAACGAAGAGCCAGTCCGGCCGGTGGACGCGGATGACGGCCGCCAGCTTGTGGCGGGACTCGACGTTATGCACCACCTCGCGATTGGGCAGACCGAGGAGCGAGCGGCCGACGCCGAGAATCCTCGCCGCCTCGGCCGATTCGCGGGCGCGGATTTCCGGCGAGCCATGGGGCGTCGGCTCGCCATTGGTCATATCCACGAGGTGCAGCTTGTGTCCCTGCGAAACCAGCCGGGCGATGGTGCCGCCCATGCCCAGTTCCTGATCGTCCGGATGCGGGCCTATCACAAGAATGGAAGCCATAATAAAAGTCAGTATACTCACTTTCATGACACCGCAGCAGATCGTACAAGCGCTCAAGGACAAGTTCGGCGGCCAGATCACGGCCGCCTTCCCCGAGGACAAGCACCCGCGCGTCCACGTCAACGCGGAGCACTGGCGGGCCATCGCCGAGTTCCTCTACCGCGACCCGGCCATCAAACTCGACTGGATGCAATGCCTCTCCGGCGTGGACTACGCCGCCGACGGCAAGATGGCGATCGTCGCCGACCTCTGGAGCTATGACCACCGGCACACCTTGGCCGTGAAGGTTTACTGCCCGCGCGACAACCCGCACATCCCCACGGTGTCCGACCTCTGGCGCATCGCCGACTGGCACGAGCGCGAGGCATACGACATGTTCGGCATCATCTTCGACAATCACCCCGACCTGCGGCGGATCCTGATGGCCGACGACTGGGTTGGATACCCGCTGCGGAAGGACTATGTCTTCCCGCGCGAATACCACGGCATCCCCGCCAGCGTCGAACTCGACTGGCAACAGAAGCCGGATTATCCGTGAACGTCCGGCCGTTGCAGCACAGCGCCGTTGCCTTATCATCCGTCCCCATGCAAGTGAAACTGCTCGATCTGACGGCGCAATACGTGAATCTCCGTACGGACATTCGCAAGGCGATGGACGAAGTCTGTGATGCCCAAGCCCTGATCCTTGGCCCGACTGTTGAACGGTTCGAAGCCGCTTTGGCGGCATATTGCGGGACGAAACACGCACTGGGCGTTTCCAGCGGAACCGACGCTATCCTCTGTGCCCTCATGGCTTTGGATATCGGCCCGGGCGATGAAGTCATCTGCCCGTCATTCACTTTCTTCGCCACGGCCGGGTGTATCGCCCGGGTCGGGGCGATTCCAGTCTTCGCCGACATCCAGCCTGATACCTTTAACATCGACCCGAAAGACCTCGAACGCCGGATTACAAAGAAGACCAAGGCGATCATGCCCGTGCATCTGTATGGGCAGATGGCCGACATGGAAGCGATCAACGAGATCGCCTGCCGGCATGAGATCAAGGTCATCGAAGACGCGGCCCAGGCCATCGGCTCGCGGCGGAACGGCAAGCGCGCCTGCGCGGCCGGCTATGCGGGTTGTCTCAGCTTCTATCCCACCAAGAACCTCGGCGCCTTCGGCGATGCCGGGGCCATCACCACCAACGACCCGGCTTTCCACGAGAAATGCCGGCTGATGCGGGTTCATGGCTCCGGGCACCAGTATTTCCACAAGTTCGTCGGCGGAAACTTCCGCCTCGACGCCATCCAGGCGGCCGTTCTCAACGTGAAACTGCCGCACCTGGAATCCTGGCACGAAGGGCGCCGCCGCAACGCCGCCATCTACGATGCCGCCTTCGCCAATAGCCCCGTCAAAGCCCCATATATAGCCCCAGGCAACTGGTCGATCTACAACCAGTATGTCGTCCGTGTCGCCAACCGCGACCAAGTCAAGGACAAACTCGCCAAGGCCGGCATCGGTAGTGCCGTCTACTACCCGCTGGGTTTGCACGAACAGGAGTGTTTCGCTTACGTTGGTGCCGGGCGGGGTTCGCTGCCGGTGACGGAGCAGGCATGTCGCGAGGTTCTTGCTCTGCCGGTCTACCCGGAACTCAAGGAGAACGAGGTTCGTTACGTGGCCGAGCAGGTATTGGCCGCCGTCCGGTAATTACGAAATAGTCCGGACCCCTGAAGGCCCGTCGCTCCGAAAGCCGATAGGGGAGCAGGAGCGGACTGGTTTGTGAGTGACACCTCTGGTTCGTTAATCTCTTTC
Source organism: Tepidisphaeraceae bacterium (assembly GCA_049514055.1). Taxonomy (GTDB): domain Bacteria; phylum Planctomycetota; class Phycisphaerae; order Tepidisphaerales; family Tepidisphaeraceae; genus JANYKD01. The sequence continues at coordinate 6,216 of JBEKVL010000336.1, forward strand.
GAGCAGGGACTCGAAGTGCGGCTTGCCGAGTTGCAGCAGCAGCTCGACGCGGTTCGCCAACAACTGGTCGAATCGCAACGCCTGGCGACGATCGGCACGATCTCGGCCGTGGTGGCCCACGAGTTCAACAATCTGCTCACGCCCATCGTCAGCTATTGCCAGTTCGCTTTGCAGTCGGTCGACCAGGAACAGCCCGACATGGACCTCATTCGCAAGGCGCTGGCCAAGTCCTGTTCGTCGGCCGACCGCGCCGGGAAGATCTGCCACTCAATGCTCGGGCTGGCTCGTGGCCAGACGCTCCATCAGACCGTGCCGGTCCAGCGGATCGTCGATGATACGCTGCTGGTGCTGGCCCGCGATCCGGCGAAGGACGGCATCGCCCTGCGGGTGCAGGTGCAGCCGGACGTGGCGGTGATGTGCGATCCAGTGCAGATCGAACAGGTGCTGCTGAACCTGCTTATCAACGCCCGCCAGGCCATGCTCGGCAAAGGCGGCGCGCTGACGATCAAGGCAACGCGAGGCGAGGAAACCGGCGAAGTGAGGATCCAGGTGATCGATACCGGCCCGGGCATTCCCGAGCGCATCCAGCCGCGGATCTTCGAGCCGTTCTTCACGACCAAAGGGACCGCCCGCAAGGGTGAACGACGCGGGACGGGGCTTGGATTGCACGTCTGCAAAGAGATTATCGAACAACACCGGGGGCGTATCGAACTGCACAGCGAAGTCGGCAAGGGAACGACATTCACGGTGGTTCTGCCTGGGGCAACACAGTCGGCCACGTAGGGTGCGATTCATCGCGCCAATCCCGTGCGCCGGTGCTG
>JBEKVL010000337.1:0-7016 GCA_049514055.1 Tepidisphaeraceae bacterium
TGCCTGTTGATTGATACTCGGCCCCGCCAATGCCCGGTTGCCGAGAGAGAAAGTGCCAACTCCAATTCCAAGCCGACGCGGAATTCACCGCATCGGAGACGACGAGATCAAGAAATCTGAATGTATCGCCGCATCCGGTGGTGTCCACCGTCTGGACGGCAAATGCCGCGTAGTGCCGTGGTTTCGACTCGCCCTGCTCGATCGCCCAGCATCCGCCGGCCCCGCAGGTCACCACGACCACGCGGCGATCCGGCCCCAGAAGCGCGGCCGCGGCATCATCCGGAGCCTCGCGGCCGGTGAGGCTGGCGGCAAAGCGCTCCGAGATGATCAGATGATCGCTGTAGCGAAGGATCTCGGCAAATGCGGGTCGATCATTACGCTCCAGATCGGCGACGATCGGGATGTTGGCCTGCCGCGCCAGCCGCTGCGCGCGTACGGTTGCCTCACCGCCATAGTGGTCCACCAGCAGAACGCGGGCGGCGCGCACCGTGTCCTCACTCGGCGCTGTTGGCAGCGGCCCGACAATCTCCGGCCCCGTGAAAAAGATGTTCCGCGTGTGAACCGTCTGATCCACGATGATGGTGGAATGGAAGGGACCGGCGGAGGAGTGGTGTCCCGCCGGCGACACATCGATTCCCTCATCCAGCATCGCCTTGAGGACGAATGCCGAAAGCTCATCGTGCCCGAGGGCGCCCGCATAGGCACACTGCGCCTCCTGGCGCGCAGCCGCCACCAGCGCGGTGGCGGCCAAGCCTCCGCACTGTCGCTCGCGCCGCTGGACGGCAATCTTGGCGTCGGCCGGCGGATAGTTGATGACGTACAGCAGATCGTCCACTGCGGTGCATCCGACTCCGAGTATGTCCCATCTCTTGTCCATGTTCTTTTCACCAGTCAAACTCACTTACGCCGCCCGTCAACGGGCTGCTCGACCAGCGTGAACCCGCGCCGCCCACGCTCCCTCGTGCCGATGCGCTTATTCATGATTCCTCCCTGGGTATGATTTCCTACGCCCCATCGTATTCCCTGTTGCCGCCTTCTTCCGGGCCAGACCCGTGACGGCGGCAACCGCGTCCGCAGTCTATCCGTAAGCCCCGTCAGTCGACGCCTGTTGGCGTCCTGCTCGCCGACACACGCGTCGCATTCGCTCTCGCCTCCGTTCACCCCACAGTATGATGGCGGCCAAGAAACCACCATCGCTGACTGGCTTGGCGTTGGAATGTGCGCCATTGGCCTTCGCCCAACGACAATGGTGGGAGATCATCACGGAGACCAGACCATGAAACAGTCCGTTCTGATGCTGGCTACTATAAGTGTGTTTCTCTGCGGAGCCGTTCCCGGCCACGCGGCTTCGAACCCAGCCAATAACGATCGGGCCGTGAACCATGCGCGGTTGTGCGAACCGGCGGTCAAGCCGGCATTTCTGCCGCTGCCGCCCGGCGCGGTGGAACCGGCCGGTTGGCTGCGCGACTGGGCACAATCGGCCCGCGATGGCATCACGGGACATCTGGACGAGTGGCACCCCACTTTTGCCGACGGCTGGAAAGGCGTGCCGGTCCACGCGCCCGGCGCCAAGCCCGACGGCACCGGCTGGCCCATTGAGCAGAGCGCCTATTGGCTGGATGGCGCGCTCCGTCTTGGCTTTGTCCTCCATGACGAGGCGCTCGTCAAGAAGATCCGTGCCCGTCTGGATCCCGTGGTGGATGGAGTCAACAAGGCTGACTTCGGCACATCGTTCATCTACTGGAAGAAGGGATTCAAGCCGGTGGAGTTTGACAGTTGGGCGCACTCGCAGATGGGCCGGGCCCTGGTGGCGCTTTATCAGGGCACGGGCGAGAAGCGGGTTCTCGATGCGCTGGTCAAGGTGTACGCGGATTACCCGACCAACATGGGCCACATCAATCTGGGCGGTGGCGGAGTGAGCGGCCTGTGCAATCTGGACCCGATGCTGGAGACGTATTCCTACAGCGGGGATCGACGTATTCTGGAACGGGCACTCCAGGCCATTGCGCAACCTGCTGTGAGCAGGGAAATCGAGGGCTGGCCGGCCGGCCGTCTGGCTCCCGGCCACATGGTTATCTTTTACGAGAACATGCGTCTGCCTGCCATCGTGTACCCATGGTCGGGCGATCCCACCCACCTTCAGGCGACGCTCAGTGCCTTCAAATGGCTTGATGACAATCACGTGCTTCCGTACGGCGTGGCCTCCGGCGAGGAATTCGCGTCTGGCGTCGGCGCTTTTCGCAAGACGGAAACGTGCGATGTGACGGCAATGCTTCTGGCCGCCTCGTGGATGTATCGCATTCAGGGCAACGGTGATTGGGGCGACCGCATGGAGCGGGCCTTCTTCAATGCCGGTGCCGCGCCGATCGCCCGTGATTTCCAGACCATGTGTTACTACCAGTCGCCGAACCGTCTCGGTGCCAAAGCGCTGCCTTGTGAACAACCGAATTGTCCGGGGCCGGAGGGCATTCGTTTCAACCGGCTGGGCTGTCCCACGGTGCTCTGCTGTGTGGGCGCCGTCAATCGCATCATTCCCAACTACATCATCCACATGTGGATGGCGACCCGGGACAACGGGCTGGCGAATACCCTTTATGGACCGTCCACGGTCTCAGCGCTGGTGGGGGCCGGGGTGCCGGTGAAGGTGATTACAACGACGGATTATCCGTTCGGCGAAACGATCCATCTCAATGTGCTGCCGGACAAACCGGTGGCGTTCCCGCTGTATCTGCGTATTCCCGGCTGGTGTCGGCAACCGCGTATTACAGTCAATGGGACGCTGGTAACTGCTGCGTCAGACGCCAAGAGCTTTGCGAAGGTTGTCCGCACCTGGGCCAGGGACGATGTTGTCGAACTCCAGTTCCCGATGACACCCGAGGTAATCCGTGGCTACGAAACCGAGTTTCCGTCCGCCAACCGGCAATACTTCAACTTTGAGCCGGATTCCCTCTTCCAGCCGCGACGATTGCCCTACGCCAGCGTCCTCTACGGCCCGATCCTCTTCTCGCTGCCGATTCCCGATCTGGACGCCAACACGCCCGCCAAAGAAGCAAAATGGCAGTACGCGCTGGACACGGATGCGGTGCGGCGCGACGGCGGCATCACCGTTGCCCGCCGGCCCATGCCGGCTCACTGGGACTGGCCGCTCGATGCACCGCTGACGCTGGAAGCGCCCGCCCAGGCCTTCGATTGGAAGCCGAGCGACGCCCAGGCGTTGCCGGAGACGCCGGTGACTGGAACGAAGGCTGAGACTATTCGCCTTGTTCCCTACGGTTGTACCAAGTTCCGGATTTCCATGTTCCCGGTGACGGCTCGCGCCTGGCCGCAGAAGCCACGGTGACTCCCAGGTGTCAGCGAGTTAATCGTCTGAGGTAAACCCACCTCGGCCGTCAGGCAGGCGAGAAGCAACTGGGGCGATGGCTTGTTCATGACTGGCATTCTCCCGTCATGACCGGGGCGACAGCCGCCGGAAGGCTTCGCTGCACGCACGATAATTCTCCACCGACATACCAATCTGGATGGCAAGGTGGATCAGCAAGACTACCTGAACATCGTGGCCAACATGGGCCGTACGAATGCCCAGTGGTTCCTCGGCGATCTGAATCACGACGGTCTTGTGACATAGACGATTTCGCCGAGCTCGATGCCAATCTCACCGTCAATTCGGCGTTCGCGGCCGCACCGGTGTTACCGGCAAACCCAGCGACGAGCGTCAAACCAGCCGATGCCAAGCCTGCCGTAAAGCCGGTGATGACGAAGCCGGTCGCTGAGAAGCCCGTGGCCAAGGCCACCGAGCCAGCCGTTCACGCGAAGACAGGGACACCCAAGAAGCCGAAGGTCATCCATCGTATTACGAAGTACAGTTGAACCGAGGCGGGCGGAATGACACGGCGGCCGGCAACTGGCGCTGGCAAGTTTCGTCGGGCGCACCCGAAACAAGGGCTGGCTGCCTTCAGGCTTCGCAGGCTTTGCTGGCGTGGCCTGACTCTTCTTGCCCCTGGATCCTCATCGGCTTCGTTGTACCAGTGTGTTATAGTTTATTCCGATATTGTAGAGTCTTGCGCATCGGGTGGCAACATGGAGTATTTCGCCACTCACCCGCCCCGCAAGTCGTAGCAGATCAGCCGCCGCTCCTTGCCCGATATCGGGTCGCGCGAGTTCTGACACACATACAGCAGCCCTCTGCTCAGCACCGGCGGGCTCCAGTTCTCCGCGCCGGCAAACAGCCAGGCACGCGACAGTTCCTTATAGCCTCGGGGATTCAGGTCGAGCCAGAGCAGGTGGCTGTTTTCCGTAAGGCACAGCGCCCGGCCATCGACCCACATCAGATGCGAGCGGTTGAGTTCCATCTGAATCCGCCGCTTCTCGCCACGTACCTCAACCTCCTCGATCCACTGCGGTTCGTGCCGCCACATCTCCCGGCCGGTGGCGGCCTCGATGCACACCAGCGGACAGTCGCGCGGCCCGTGCCCGTGAAACCCATAGAGGTATCCATCGCGCGCCAGCGCGGCCATGAAATGCGTCCCGAAATCCGCGTTCTTCCAGAGCAGCTTTGGCGTGAAATCCGCCTGCACCTCGATCATCGCGCTTCCCCGGCCATAACACTCGGAGATGAACACGCGATTGCCCACCACCACCGGCGGCGAGGCGTTCACCGACTCACGCCGCCGGCCGCGCCAGTCGAATTCGAAATCGACTTTCCCATTCGCCGGGTCGATGCACATGAGCCCACCCGTGGGCGGCCAGCTTTCGCCGCCGGCAAAGACGAACACCCGCCTCTGCCCTTGAATGTCGCCGGGGATCGGCGATGCGTAGCTCTGCCCATATCGCTTGCCCGCCGTCCACACAGTCCGCCCGGTCTTGCAGTCATATGCCACCACGCTCGGCCCGCCTTCGACACCGACGTCGACGATCACCCGGCCGCCCTCGACCAGCGGCGTGCCGCCGACGCCGAAGAAGTTCTGCTTAAGCTTGAACTCGGCCTGCAAGTCGCGTTTCCAGACGAGCCGGCCGCCCGCCATGTCCAGGCAACGCAGTTCCCCCGTCACGCCCAGCGTATACGCGCACCCGCCGGCGATGATCGGCTGGCATCGCGGCCCGTCGGAATAGCCGTAGCGATCCTTGTACTCCACCGGATACCCCTGCCGCCAGAATCGCCGGCCGGTCTCGGCATCGACGCAATCGACAACTTCGTTTCCATCCACGCGGTGAAAATGCACGACCCGCCCGCCGGCCACACTCGGCGGGGCATAGCCCGCGCCGCGCTCGGTCTCCCAGACAATGGCCGGGCCACGCGGAGGAAATATCTCGAGCAGCTTCGTCTCGGTCGAGATGCCATCGTGCGCCGGCCCCAGCAGACAGGGCCACTCGGACGTGACGGCCCCGGCGGGCAGCGGCCGGGGCGCCGCGTGCAACGTCAGACCTCCCGGCGGAGCGGGATCGGCGGCCTGCGCCGAAACGACGCGGATGCAGGCGACGAGAATCAGCAGCGACCATCGAACCATGACACAGTGCTGATGATAGCGAGCGAACTCGCATCTCGCGCGGGCAATCTACGGGCAATCCGCCGGGCAATTCGCCGGCGCGTTCACACGCCCGCGGCAACATCCACCCAGCCTTGCGGTAGGACATTGCAGAGGAGTCATAAGACCGGCGAGAGCTAAGTTCTTCCTCTTGTCCGGGCGTGATATTGTGATGACCATCCAGCAGACGCAACTCGATATCCGGTCGGCCGGCTCACGCTCGGCCCACGAGTACTACGTGCGAGCCAACCTCGACGCCGAGGCCATTTCGCCCGACGTTCTTTCCGACGCCTTCCTCAACCTCTACGACTTCGTCGCCGAAACCGGGTCGGCCATCGCCCACGAGCGCATCATCATGCCCCCCGGCTGCCATGAACTCGTGTCCCGCGCGTGGCAGACGGTCTCGCGCGGCCGGCACGACGGCGTGGCTCCCTGCTTTCTCGCCGCCGATACCGGACAACGCGAACTGGCGATCCAACTGCACGCCATCGCCCCCATCGATCCACCCTCCATCCTGACTCTCGACGGCCGCCCGGCCGCCCGCCTCTTCCGCGCACCGGGCATGCGCTGGTGCATCGGGTCGGGCATTCTGCCCACGGCGCGCGTCGAGCCCGCCGCCCAGGCCGACAGCATGTTTCGTCGCGCCCGCGCGTTGCTCGAGCAGGCCGGAATGACGTTGCACGACGTCGCCCGCACCTGGATCTTCATGCGGGAGATTCTCGACTGGTACGGGCCATTCAACGGCGCCCGCAACGCCCTGTTCATCGAAGATGGCCTGCTCATTCCCGGCAAACAGGGCGATGTCCCCGCCTCCACCGGCATCGGCGTGGCCCCGGCAACCCCGTTTGCATGTATCATGGACTTCATCGCCGCCACCGGCCACCAGGAATGCATCCAGCGCCACCAGGCCGCCGGCAAACAGCGCGCGGCCTACGAATACGGCTCCGCGTTCGCACGGGCGGCCAATGTCGCCACCCCGGCCGGCTTCACCAACTTCGTCTCCGGCACCGCCGCCATCGACGCCGCCGGCAACACCTGCTTCCCCGACGATGCCGAAGGCCAGATCCGCATGACGCTCGACAACGTCATCGCCGTCCTGGCCGACCTGCAATGCGAAAGCGACGATGTGGTGGCCGTGATCGCCTACTGCAAAACGCCCGAAGTCGAGACCGTCTTCCGCCGGCTGTTCATGGACACGCTCCCCTGGCCGTGGGTGGTCGTCCTCGCGGATGTCTGCCGCGACGACCTCCTCTTCGAGATCGAGGCCACGGCCATTCCCAGTTCGCGGCAACTGCGGCCGAGGTTTTGAGCCGTTATCTAATGGCCCATGGTGAATTCCTTTTTCAGATAAGGCAATGAAGGGGAGAGTCATCTTCTCTGCGTTCCCGACGCAACCATGCCCGTCTTTTCCGGCCCAAGAGTGCCAATACGACTGAAGGAGCACCCATGATACAACCCACCTCAACGTCTCGTTCCCTGCTACGGCACCCTCTG
>JBEKVL010000338.1:0-7005 GCA_049514055.1 Tepidisphaeraceae bacterium
CATCTCTCCTTGAACGCCCTCATCCAGTCGCGGGCATCGGTCTCATCGGGCACCTCAACGACGATTCGCACCAGGTCGTCGCGATAGGTGATGCCGCCATGACGCCAATGTCCTTCCACCTTCTGGGTCTCGAAACTGGCCGCCCCGAAGCGCTCGAAGACTTCATCAACCGCGTCGGCCAGCCACTCCTGCGGAACCGCCCGCCCGTCATTGAACCGTAGCGGCAGAACCACCTCGTAGCGCCGCCAGTTGCTGCTCATACGTTGCCTTCCCTTTCACCGTGAATGAAATACCCTGTTCGGCCAGTGCCTCCAGCGCGGCCTCGGGCACGATGTGCTCGCCCGTCTTCAGGACTCGGCCGGAGAATCTCCCCAGCAGGAAGCCCAAACCCTTCCTCCCTGTCTCACGATCCGGAAAGACGGTGATCACCATGTGTTGCCTCGACTGTATCCTATCGACGATCTGGCATGGCGGCAATTGCCATTGGCGACGGTTGGCGACGGAGCGACGAGTCCGAAAACGTAAGTCAGAACCCGCGTATGTGAACCATGCCCCTTTTTGCTATACTCCCCGCTTTCCACGGAGGTTCCGGCTTGGCCGTCTTTCATGGCAGGTTCGACAAGGTGGTTTTCATCGTCTCGTCCGGCCGCACCGGCACGACGGCGCTGGCCACCCATCTCGACAAGACCTACCCCAATGTCCGCGCGCTGCACGAGCCGACACCATCCTGGCGGCTGCGCCGGGCGTCCAACAAGGCGCTCTGCGGGCACATGACCAAAGAGCAGCTCGTGCGCTTGCTGGCCGACAGCCGCCGGAAACTCGTCACTTCCATCGACCGCCCGATCTACATCGAATCCAACCCGTATCTCGGCGGATTCCTCGACGCCTTCGGCGAGGTCTTTGACAACCCGTTCATCATCCACGTCGTCCGCGATCCGCGCTCTTTCGTGCGTTCCTCCGTCAACTTCGGCACCTTCGCCGGCATCAAACGCTGGGCGCAGGCATTCGTGCCCTATTGGCTCCCCAAGCCGGAGAACTTCGCCCAGCCAGGCGAGGCCTCCTGGGCCCAGATGTCCGAGCCCGCCCGCCTCGCGTGGTACTGGGCCATCCTCAACACCGAACTCAACCGCGGCCGGGAACTCTTCGGCCCGCGCTACCTGCGCATCCGCTTCGAAGACCTCTTCAAACCCGACGGCGCCGGCCTGCGCCAACTCACCGACTTCATCGGCATCCCCTACGACCAGCGTCTGGCCGAGTCGGCCAATTCGGAGAAAGTCAACGCCTCCTCCTCCGGCCGCATGCCCAGGTGGCAGGACTGGGATCCGGCCACGCTTCGCGAAGTCCTCGGGTTCTGCGAGCCGCTCATGAAGGAGTACGGCTATGGGCCGGCCGACTCGTCGCCCGCTTCTTCCCCGTCGCCGCTCCAGCAGGCCAACGCATGACCCAGCCGATCTCGCCAGTTTCGGCCACAGTGCCGCCAGTGCCCTCACTGGCGGAGGACCGGGAGGCAGACACCGCCCGTGGGGACACCGGCAGCACCATGCCGCAGAACATGCCGGTCGGGACACCTGGACGACGAAGCAGCCTTCGCCTGCTCAAGCTCCTGATCGGCATCCCGCTCATCGCCCTCATCTGGTGGTTTGTCGTCCGGCATGTGCGTGGCGACCTGAACGAACTCCGTAAGCAGGGCTGGAGCACACTCCACATCAGGTGGACGTCGCTCGCCGTCGCCTTTTTCTTCCTGCTCTGCGCCCGCCTGACCAACGCCCTGAACTGCCGCCATGTGCTGGCGGCCATGGGCCAACACGCCACCGCACGGCAGGTCATCCCGATCATCTGGGTCGCCTCGCTCGGGCGCTACGTTCCCGGCAAGGTCCACGTCGTCGCCGGCGCCACCATGATGCTCGTGCGCATCGGCGTCGAAATGACCGCCGCTCTGGCCGCCCTCTTTCTCTCCACGGCGCTGATGATCCTCATCAGCCTCATCACCGCTTTGCCGCTGCTGTTCGTCCCGGCCGTACGCCGCCATTTTCCCCACGGACCCGTCATCGCGCTGCTGGGTCTGGCCATGGCCGCCATCGTGCTTCAGCCGGGCGTCTTTCCACGGCTGTGCAATGTCGTTCTGCGCAAGCTCAAGCGGCCGGCACTTCCGCAACGGCTGCAACTCGCTCCCTACCTGCGGGCCATCTGCCAGACCGTGCTCCGCATCGCCTTCCTCGGCCTGGCGCTCTTCTTCGCGGCCACCTCGCTGCATCCGCTGCAGCCCCGGCACTATCTGCTCGCCGTCGGCTCGGCCGGGCTGGCATCATTTGTGGGTTTTCTCGCCGTCTTCTCGCCGGCCGGCCTTGGCGTTCACGAAAGCATCTACATCCTGACGTTCCAGACCATCATCGACCCGCTGTCGGGCCTGCTGGCCATTCTCTTTCGCCTGCTGAATCTTCTGGCCGATGCCGTCACGGGGCTGGTTGGTATGGTGATGCTCAAGGATATCGTCGGCCCCAAATGAGAGTTCTGCACCCATGAGTCAGCCTCGCCCCAACACCTTCATCGTCGGCGCCCCCAAGTGCGGCACCAGTTCCCTCCACGACTACCTCGACCAGCACCCCGACGTCTACATGTCGCGGAGCATCAAGGAACCCAACTATTTCTCGCCCGAACTCAAGGTCAACGAATACCGCCGCCCGCGCACGCTCGAAGCCTATCTTGATCTCTTCAGTGCTGCCGGCAGCGCCAAACGCGTCGGCGAATCCTCCGTCTGGTATCTCCTGTCCGACCAGGCCGCGAAGAACATCCGCGTCTTCGACCCGGCCGCCAGGATCATCATTATGCTCCGCAGCCCGGTGGACGCGGCCTATTCTCTCCACGGCCAGTTCATCTGGGCCTGCAACGAGGACATCCTCGACTTCGAGCAAGCCCTGGCCGCCGAAGACGAGCGCCGCCAGGGCAAACGCATCCCCGATACCTGCACCAGCCCCTCGGGCCTCATCTACACCGACGTCTTCAGCTTCCACCCGCAGGTCAAGCGCTACTTCGACACCTTCCCGCGCGAGCAGGTGAAGGTCATCATCTTCGAGGACTTCGTCAAGGACACCCCCAGGGTCTATCGCGAAACCCTTGAATTCCTCGGCCTGCCGAACTTCGCCGCCAAACTCGAAGTCGTCAACGCCGCCAAGCCCGTAGCCCTTGGCGTCAACCGTTTCTTCGGCCAGCGCCCGGCGCTGCGGTCGATCGTCCACCGCTTCGTCCCGGCCGCCGTGCAGCGCAAGATCGTCGATGCGCTCCCCTATTTCACCAAGACCCTGAAACGCGAGGCGAAGATTTCCCCGGAACTCCGCAGCAAACTCGCCCCGCGTTTCCGCGAAGACATCGAGAAACTTTCCGAACTGCTCGGCCGCGATCTGACGCACTGGACCAAACCCAGGTAGGACCAGCGTCCGCGCTGGCCCCCCGAACCACGACTGCTCCGAAAACCCGTAAACCGTCGAACCTGCGAACCCTTGAACTCTTGAACCCCTGAACCCTTGAACCGTACACGCCACCTCCAACTTCGAGAGAATCCGCGAATCGTCATCCCGATCGTCGCGGGAATCGGCAACGCGCTCATGGCCGTGCCGCTGGTGCGCCAACTCAAACGCGGCCTGCCCGGTTCGCGCATCTGCATCGTCGCCCGCATCCCGCCGATGGCCCAGGCCTTTGAGCGCCTGCCCGAAGTCGATGAAGTCCGCCTCATGAAACCCGGTTCCCTGGGGATGGGGTTGTCGATGTTGCGTTTTCCCCGGCCGGATGTGTGCCTGATTCCGTTTCCGTCCAACCGCTGGCAATACATGATGCTCGCCCTGGCCGGCGGAACGCGTACTCGCATCATGCACGGCTATCCCGTCGGACGCTTCCGCACGCTCGGTTTCCTGCCGGCCTTCCGCGTCCCCGCCGTCCGCGGGCTGCATGATGTGGTCCAGAACCTCAACCTGCTCCGTCCGTTCGGCATCGAACCTGATCTCAGCGAAGCGCCGCGTTTCATCGTCAACGACGATGACCGCCGCCGCGCCGCCGAAATGCTCCGGCCCCTCGGCATCGCCGGCGACCAGAGGTCGATCGTCATCCACGCCGGCTCCGCCCACACCCCGATCGGGGCCGCCAAACGCTGGCCGCCGGAGTGCTACGGCCTGCTGATCGACGCCCTGGTCCACAAATCCGGCCCGAACATCGTGGTCCTCGAAGGCCCCGACGAACTCGGCGTGGCCGATGACATCCGCCGCGCCTCCACGACCTTCAAACCGCCCGTGGTTGCGTTGCGCGGCCCCCTGGCCGAGGCCGCCGCCGTCCTCGAACGCGCCCGCCTCTACGTCGGCTCCGATTCCGGCCTGGCCCATCTTGCCGCGGCCGTCGGCACCCCGGCCGTCACGCTCTTCGCCCCGTCCGACCCCGATCGCTCCTGTCCCTTCGGCTGTCGCCACCTGGTCGTCCAGCCCCGCGGCCGCTCCTGCGCCCCCTGCCTGCTCTACCCGTTCCTCTCGACCTGCCCCACCGTTCAATGCAAGCCGCCGCTGTGCATCAACGACATCCATATCGACGACGTCCTCGCCGCGGTTGATCGGGCGACCGAGACCGGGACATGGCGGCGGAATCCGGGATAGAATGGTGATCATGCCCCTCGGCCCCGACGACACCATTTGCTTCTGCTTCCACGTCCCGCTGCGGAAGATCGAAACCTTTTGCGCACGCGAGAAGCCCAGGGCCGCATCACAAATATCCGAGTGTCTCTCCGCCGGCACCGGCTGCGCGTGGTGCATTCCAATGCTGCAAAAGATCCATGGACGCGTATGCGGCGAGTACAAACCCTGGTGGCGAGAGCAACCCGATGATGGCTATCACTCGCCCGAGCGCGATGCGGATTCCGCCACCCTCGATCCGGACACCTATGCGGCCGGACGCGAGGAATACCTGAAGCGCACGCAACGAGACGAGGACGCCGATGCAGGGGAATGACGAAAACCGAATCACGAATGAAATTCGAATCACGAATGATCAATCGCACGGAAGCCGCGCTCTGGTCACTCGGATCTGATTCGTCGTTCGAATTGCGAATTCCGAGTTTTCCGGCCGTCACGCTTCCGCGATCGTCACGCTGACCAGCTTGTCGCCCTTGCGGATCTGATCGACGACCTCCTGTCCGGAAGTCGTCTTGCCGAAGACCGTGTGCTTGCCATCGAGCCAGTCGGTTACCACGTGCGTGATGAAGAACTGGCTGCCATTCGTGTTCGGCCCGGCGTTGGCCATCGACAGGCTGCCGCGCTGGTGCTTGTTGGGGTTGTTCTCCGTCTCATCGACAAACCGATAACCCGGGCCGCCGGTGCCGGAGCCGGTGGGATCGCCGCCCTGGATCATGAAATCTTCGATGACGCGATGAAATACCTGCCCGTCGTAGAACTTCTCGCGGGCCAGAAACACGAAGTTGTTGACCGTCACCGGTGCGTCCTTGGCGAACAGTTCACACACGATCGTGCCACGCGACGTGATCAGCGTGGCCGTGTACTTCTTCTTGGTGTCGATCGTCATCGCCGGGGCGGCGGCATATTGCTTGGCCATATCGGCCTCCTGAAGGTAAGTCTGCGCGGAGTATAGGGGAAAGGAGGAGAAACTCGAAATTCAAATTGCACGAGTGAAGCTGCAAGCGCCAAGTGGCCAATCGGGGGCCGGTCGATTCCTGAGAATGTTCGTCATTCGTGATTCGAATTTGGTTCGTAATTCGAATGTCGAATTTTCCCCTTGAACTCGTCCCCCGCTTGACTTACGCACCATTCAGCGTACAAGGGTGTACATGACTCCCGCCGGAAAACGCTGGCTGCTGCGACTCTCGGAAGTCACGCTTATACTGGTTATTCTCTGTCTTCTGGCATTGATCTGGCTCCCGGCGTGGATCGGCGCCCGGCCGGGTTATTTGCGGTAATATCCGCCCCGTGCGCGTCGTCTAGGACTTGGGTAGACGAAACGCCCGCCAGACGGCACAATACCCGGCAAGCCGGCTCGTTCCGGCAAATTGGAATGTCCGTCGCTACAGGCTCTTGCAGAAAACGGCGGCGCGGACACAGGTTGCCTCGTTATGGTCCTCGAGTTTTGGGATGGAGACACGCATGCCCCGCACATCGGCCGGCCGTAGAATCATCGCCAGTCTGGTCAACCACCACCGTCAGATGGAAAGCCTCGAGGAACGACAGCTCCTGGCCTCCCCCGTCATCGATACGGTGGCGGCCGTCACCATCCCGTCGCCCAAGACCATCATCGTGCCGCTCACGGCCTCCGACGCCGATGGCAATGCCCTGACCTGGACCGTGCTGTCGGACAACCTGAACATCATCCCCACGGTGCATACCGGCAACCCGTTCGTACAGATCAACGTCAAGTACGGCGCCGGCGGCAAATCCACCGGCACCATGATCTTCGAACTGCTTCAGGATGTCGCCCCAAAAACCGTCGCCAACTTCATCGGCCTCGTCGATGGCCACTATTACGACAACCTCGCCTTCCAGACCGTCGTCGCCGGCGCCTATATCCAGGGCGGCGATGCCGCCGGCACCGGCCAGGGCATTCCCCCATTCTATTTCGACGACGAATTCAACCCCGCGGCCATCTTCTCCGGCTCGGGCCAGCTCGCCATGGCCGACACGGCCCAGAAAGACCACAACGGCACCCAGTTCTTCATCACCAGTTCGCCCCAGCGCTCGCTCGATTTCAAGAAGCCGATCTTCGGCCAGCTCATCCGCGGCCAGAGCGTGCTCAGCGCCATCCAGGCGCAGCCCGTCGATTCCAACAAGAAGCCCCTCTATCCGGTCACCATCACCAGCGCCAAGGTGATCCAGGACACCGCCGACGCGGTGATCACGCTCAAGGCCAACATCGCCGGTTCGGCCACCATCACCGTCCGGGCCAGCGACGGCGTCAACGTCACCTCCTCCACCTTCAGCGCCACCGCCGTCGCCGACACGGTGACCGACCTGCCAATCCTCG
>JBEKVL010000339.1:0-7000 GCA_049514055.1 Tepidisphaeraceae bacterium
GTCATTGCGGCTGAAGTCGGGTAGTATTACGGTGCGGGCTTCCAGCCTGTACTGACACGGAGGCAGGCTGGAAGCCTGCATCGCAATTATCGAGAGGATGTGCCCTGGTGCGACGGCTGTTGATTCTCGGGCTGATGGTTCTGGCGGCGGGTTGTCATCGCGGACAGTCCACACCCGCACAGGCGACCGGCCCGCGGGTGGTCATTGTGAGCATCGACGGGCTCCGGCCGGACGTGGCGCTGCGGGCCGAGATGCCGAATCTGCGCGAGCTCATGCGCCACGGCGCCTTTTCGTTCTGGGCCAGGACCACGGAAATGTCAATCACGCTGCCTTCGCACACCTCGATGCTTACGGGGATCGTGCCCGAGCGCCACGAGGTTTACTGGAACTATGAGATTCCCGAGGGGCAGACATTCCACGCACCGTATCCATCGCTGATCGACCTGGCCAAGGCGGCCGGGTACACGACGGCGATCAGCATCGGCAAGAACAAGCTGCGGGCGATTCCGGGCGAACATGCGGTGGATTTCGCGTATGTGCCCGACAACTATGCCCAGAACTTTCAAGTGGCCGCCGGGGCCGCGAAGATAATCCAGGAACATCAGCCCGAGGTGCTGTTCGTACACTTTGCGGATGTGGACGCGACCGGGCACGGGGCGCAGTGGGGTTCGGACTGGCAGATTCAGGCGGCCAACTCGGCGGACCAGGGGATCGGGACGATCATCGCCGCGTTGCGGGATGCGGGGGTGCTAGGCCAGACCGTGATCCTGGTGACGTCCGACCACGGCGGCGCCGGCAATTCGCACGGCCCGGACGATCCACGGTCGCGGCACATTCCGTGGGTGATCTCCGGACCCAACACGCGTCAGGACTACGACCTGACTCGCCAGCGGGAGCTGGTGATCAACACGGAGGACACGTTCGCCACGGCCTGCTGGCTGCTGGGCATTCCGGTGCCGGAGGACATCGACGGGAAGCCGATCACGGCCGCGTTCATCGACCCGCCGCCGCCGCCGGTGGAGTTGCTGCGGGAGATGCGGGAACGAAAGGGAATGTCCACGGATTCGGGCAACTGAGGCCGGGAGCTGAAAGCAGAGTGAAAGACGGGAAAAGGCAAAATGAATGGAGGCGGCGCAGGCGAGTGGGGAAGACCTGGTTTGGCGCGAAGGATGATGACGTGATCCATGTGACGACGTTCGGCGGCTCGATACGGCGGTTCTTCATGAACTCGTCGAATTCTTTGCTGGTGCCTCAGCGGCCGGTGTTGAGGCGTATGGTGGGGATGCCCAACTCGCAGGCGACCTCGATACACTTGAGGGCGTGGTCGATGTTCTGCTTACGCTTGTCGAGGTCGGGCGTGCAGAGGGGGTTGCCCCTGGTCCGGGGCACGGGCAAGCGTACTTGCCCAAGCCACCCCGGCGTATGAGACAGACGATAACATCCAACAAGCCGCCGAGGCTACGGCCGGCCGAGGATTTCGGAGGCGGTTGTTCGCACACGGGCGGACGGGTCGGACTGGGCGAGTTGACGGAGCCGGCTCTTTACGGCCGGTTCGGGTAGCGCGGATGATGCCTCCATGGCATTGACGAGGAATCGCTCGATTTCGTAATCGGTGAGCTTGCGGGGTTGGGGGTTGCGGGGGTCGGATTCGCGGTCGTAGATGATCAGTTGGGAGAGTTCATGGCGGTCGAGGAGTTTGAGCAGCGTGCCTGTGGCGGACGGCTGGCCAAGGCGGGCGAGTGCGAGGGAGGCATTCCAGGCGAGTTCGGACTGGCGCTCATCGGCGAGGTTGCGGGCCTGTTCGAGTGCGGCGATGACGGTTTTATCGGACGGGAGGCAGATGGTTCCCAGGGTCACGGCGGCCGCGATGCGGACGTCGAGATCCTCGGTGGAATCGGTCAGCCTGTCGCAGAGAGGACGACAGACGAATATGGGCGTCCCGGGGTCTCCCTTACAAGCTACCAGGGCCAGCGTGGCCGCCTTGCGGCAGGAGACATCGCGGGACGAGAGCGTCTCAAGCAGAGTCTGCACGGCTTTGCGTCGGGCGGGTTCGATCTCAAACGGGATCCGTGGCGGGTTCTGCCAGATTCGGCCGAGGGACAGCAGCAGCAGGGGGGTATCGGGCTGTCCGTGGGTGGGGCGTTCGATCATATCCACGAGGCGGCGGGAGAGTTCGATTCGCTGCTGCCCGGTCATGCCCGATTTCATCGCGGCCGCGAGTTCATGTTCGATGGGCGTGCTGGGTTTGAGCACATTGGCAAGCAGGATGAACAGGCCGATGAGAAGGATGGCGACGGCGGCCGGCAGGATGATCCAGTGCAGCCCCCGCCCGTGCAGTGGCGGCTTGGGGAGGATGTCGGAGGGCATGAGCAGGGCGGGCGGCATGTCGGGAGTGTAACTCAATTGATAGTCAGTAGTCAGTAGTCCGTGGTCAGTAGTGAGGGAGCGGGTCATCGGTCATCAGTGACCGGTGCCGGGGAAGTGGCCAAAGACCGACTGCGGGTCGTCGTTCGCCAACTTCAGAATACGGACCACTGACCACGGACTACTGACTCTCCCGTAACTTCTCCTTCCGCTGCGCGTATATAAGATCACTTAGCCAAGGTCAGGCGAAGATGGCGTCCGTGGCGTACGGAACTTCTGCCCGGCCCATATCCCAACGGAGATCGAAGCATGTCACGACGTTCACACTACACCCGCTGGTTGCTGGCTTGGGCATTGGCGGGAGCGTTCACTGTCGCCATTTCCGGAGTTCAGGCCCAGTCCGAGCCCGGCGCGCCGCCGGCCCCGGCTCCGGCCCCGGCGGTTACGGCTCCGGCCGCCCCGGCCGCCGCGCCCGCGCCGGCGCCGGATCCCAATCGTCTGCCGGACGCGGCCACGATCACCAAAGACATGACGGCCGTGCCCGGCCTGATCACGCTTTACCGGGCCAATCCCAACGATCCCAAGGCGGATTCGTCGAAGCTGCTGGCGGTCATTCCCCGGTCGCTGATGAAGCAGGACCTGCTGCTGGCGATCAGCGAGTCCAAGGGCGCGCAGGCCGGTTTCCAGGGCGATTCGTACCTGGTGCGTTTCGAGATGTCCGGCCGGAAGGTGATGCTGGCGGTGCCGGAGGTGCGGTACGTGCAGAATCCCGCGTCGCCGGTGAACGACGCGGTGGTGCGGACGTACACGAGCGGCTATCTTGGCGCGATGCCGGTGATCGCCCAGGCGGGCGGGGATCCGCTGGTGGATCTCTCGGCGATTCTGATGTCGGGGCTGGGCATGCCGAACGGGCAGCCGCCGCGGCGTGATGTCTCGGAGTATTCCAAGGTCAAGAGTTTCCCGGACAACGTGCTGGTTGATTGCGACATGGCCGTGGGAATGCGCGGCACGGGGTGGGAGACTGTCGGCGTTTCCTTCTCGCTGCGCCGTCTGCCGGATGCGAAGGGCTTCGTTCCCCGCATCGCCGACGAGCGCGTCGGCTATTTTACGACCACGCGGATGGACTGGCACGCCAAGCTGTCCGATCCCGAGTTGATGGTGCGTTACATCAACCGGTGGGATATCAAGAAGAAGGATCCGTCGCTGGAACTGTCGCCGCCCGACAAGCCGATCGTGTTCATCGTCGAGAAGACCGTGCCGCTGGCGTGGCGCAAGTACGTGGCCGACGGCGTGCTGGAGTGGAACAAGGCGTTTGAGAAGCTGGGCATCACCGGGGCCGTCGTCGTGCAGCAGCAGACCGACGACAACGAATACGCCAATGCCGATCCCGAGGATGCACGTTACAACTTCATCCGCTGGATCGTGACCGGGCGGGCGTTCGCGATGGGCCCCAGCCGGGCCGACCCGCGGACGGGGCAGATTCTCGACGCCGGCATCATTTTCGACGACTCGATGTTGCGGGTGTACCACGAGCAGACGGAGCAGCTTCCGCCCGTGCCCAGCGCGCTGGGGCCGGATGTAGCGAAGTTCCTGCTGGACAATCCGCAGTTCATCCCGCAGGGAGTGACGGCCGAGGAAATCCGCAAGGCCGCGGCTCCCGAGGGGGAGATGCTGTACGACGCCGGCGAGGCGAGCCCGCGCGTGGCGACGAACATCGCCCGGCAGCACGTGGGCTGCAACTATGCCCAGGGCTTGCAGCAGCAACTCGGCATGTTGCAGCTTGTCTACGCGGCGCAAGCGCCCGGCAAGAAGGTGCCCGACCGCATCCTGGGTCAGATCATCAAGCAGGTGGTCACGCACGAGGTCGGCCACTGCATCGGTTTGCGGCACAACTTCAAGGCGTCGGCATGGCTGGGCCTCGATGAGATCCGCCGCCGGCGTGACAACACGGATGATGCCACCTGCGCTTCAATCATGGACTACATTCCGTTGCTGATGTTCAAGGGCGATCAGTTGGAGAAGCTCCGCCACATCACCACGCCGACGGTCGGGCCGTACGACGTGTGGGCCGTCGAGTACGGCTACAAGCAGCCGGGCGCGGGCGACGGGGACGAGAAGAAGATGCTCTCGACCATCGCCTCGCAGGACACGACGCCGGAGCATGCGTTCCTGACCGACGAAGACACGATGGGCCTGTCCTCAACCGATCCACTCTCCAATCGCTTTGACATGAGCAATGACGTCGTCGCCTGGTCGAAGCAGCGCGTCGAACTAGCCGACTCAATCCTCAAGGACATCCGCAAGACGGCGGTCAAGGAGAACGAGCCGAACTACTATCTGATGCGGGCCTACGGCATGGCGATGCACGAGAAGTACCGCGACGCCGCGTTTGTCTCGCGCATCGTCGGCGGCGTCTATTTCAGCCGCAACCGCTCGTCCGACGCCAACGCCAAGCCGCCGATGGTGCTGGTCGATCCCAAACAACAGCGGATGGCGCTGACGGCGCTCGGGGACACGATCTTCCGGGATGATTTCCTGATGGCCGATCCGGATCTAATGAACGAACTGGTGCCCACCCGCTGGCCCGACTGGAACTTCACGAATGTCATGATGCAACGCGTGGACTATCCGGTGCATCAGGTCATCGCCCGCATTCAGGCGAGCACGCTCCTGCCGCTGTGCAATCCGATCGTGCTGCAGCGAGTGTACGATGCCGAGCTCAAGAGCAAGGGCGCCGACAAGTTCACGGCGGCCGAATTGTTGACGAGCGTGCGGAACATGATCTGGACGATGCCGGCCGATGGCGAGAAGTTCACGGATGCCAAGCCGGCACTGTCGTCGATCCGCCGCAACCTGCAGCGGAAGCACATGGATTATCTGCTGGCGCTGGTCGATTCCGATGGCATGATGTCGCCGGACTTGCAGGCGATGTGCCGGCAGACCGCCCAGGATCTTTCCGATCAGATCGGCGCGGTGCTTGGGAAGGCCAGAGACGGCGGCGGGTCGAAGCTCGATTTCGCGACCCGGGCGCATCTGGCCGGCTGCAAGAGCCAGATCGACCGCGTGCTGAATGCCCCGTACATGAAACCACAGCCCTCGCGTGGCGGCGGGATGATCATGATCGGCCAGCCCGCGGGGAATCAGTAGGACAGGCATTCTCGCCTGTCATCCCCGCGTGCCAGGAATGACGAATGCAGAATGACGAATGACGAGCGGATGATCGAGTGTCCAAATGACGAAACGCCAATTTGGGCATTTGGTGATTCGGTGTTCTTTCGTCATTCCGCATTCCGCATTCGTTATTTCCCTCTGCTGGCCCCTGGTGTCGAGCCAAGGTAACATCCAAGGACAGATGAAGTCTCTTGCCGGCCATCTTCTGGTCGCCGCGCCGCGGCTGATGGATCCAAACTTCTTCCGCACGGTCGTGCTCATGGTGCAGCACAACGAGCAGGGGGCCCTGGGGCTCGTGCTCAACCGGCCCACGGACACGACCGTTCGCGAGGCATGGGAGCAGATCGACGACATTCCCTGTCCGGCCGAGGGGTTCATCCATCAGGGCGGGCCGTGTGAAGGCCCGCTGATGGCGGTTCATGGAGACGACGATGCCTCGGAAATCGAGGTCATGCCCGGCGTCCACTTCTCCACCGACCGCGATGCTCTCAACAAGCTCGTGGCCAACGCCAGCGTCCCGATGAAGTTCTTCGTGGGCTACGCCGGCTGGACGGCGGGGCAGCTCGAGACGGAACTTGAGGACGGCGGGTGGCTGGTGACTCCGGCAACGGTCCAGGCCGTTTTCGCGAACGATCCCGACCAATGGACGAAGATCATGAAGGAGATATCCGTCAGCCCGCTCTACGACGGGCTGAATCCCAAGGTCATTCCGCGGGATCCGAGCACGAACTGAACGCGAGAGGCACGCAGGCTGTGGCCGCGATCGTTGACCGCGGTTCTCCGCCGCGATGACCCATCGCGGCCAGGGCAATCGCATTCAGTGCTGCCGGTGCCCTCGCCGGCAGGTCCATCCCGCGGCGTTTCGCCAGTGAGGGGACTGGCGGCACTTCCAGCGGCCCAATGCGATGACCCGGCCATCGCGGCTACAGCCCGGTTTCGTGGCTGGAAAGCAACGCGGGGCGGCGGCTAAGATAGTGTAAACTGAGAAGCCGGGTTACTTATTCAGAGGAACACACCATGAGCATGAATCGACGCGAGTTCCTGACGACCACTCTCGCAGGCGCGGCCGGGGCGATGATGGCGCCGTCCCTGCTGGCGGCCGACGCCGCCGCGGCGGCCAATCCGTTCAAGCCGGTTCCGCTGGGCAAGACGGGGCTGAAAGTGTCGCTGGTGGCGGCCGGCACGGGGATGCGCGGCGGCGGCCGCGCAAGCAACATGACCCGTCTGGGCAAGGAGAAGTTCGAGGCCCTGCTCAAGTACGAGTACGACCAGGGCATTCGCTTCTTCGACATGGCCGACATCTACGGTTCGCACGAATTCCTGGCCAGCGCGTTCAAGGGCCTGCCGCGCGACGGTTATGTCATCAACAGCAAGATCTGGTTCATGAACGGCGCGCTGCCCGAGAAGGAGCGGCCGGACGCCAACGTGGTCGTCGATCGTTTCCGCAAGGAGCTGAACACCGACT
>JBEKVL010000340.1:0-6985 GCA_049514055.1 Tepidisphaeraceae bacterium
CTGGCTCTGTGGCCGTGCTTCATCGAGGCTCGCTTTGGCGGATTGCTCGACCTGGCCGAGCGCCTGCTCACGCCTTCAGGAACGGGGGGCTAGCCGATGGCCGGAGACCGCACCGAACAAGCAACCCAGCATCGACGGGAAAAGGCACGCAAGGACGGCGACATCCTGCACAGCAAGGAGCTGTCGGCCGCCGCCGGAACCTTGGCCGGGGTCATGGTGCTGGGGGCGCTCGGTTCGCACATCCTGGTGGCCTGGCGGGGCACCTTCATCGCCTTTCTCGATCTGGGCGCGCCCCGCCATTGGGAGCCGGAGACCATCGCTCCCACCATGGACGCGCTGCGCAGACTCGCCCTGATGATTGTCGGTCCCGCCGGAGTGGTGATGGCCGTCGTGGCCATGACGGCGCTGGGGGTGGGCGTGGTGCAGACCGGCGGAGTGAATTTCAATATCTCGGCCATCGGCTTCAAGATCAACCGCCTCAATCCGGTCTCGAACATTCAAAATCTTTTTTCGCTGCGGGCCGCCGCCCGGCTGGCCAAATCGCTCTTTCCGGCGGCGCTTTTGGCGGTTTTCGCGGTGCAGAGAATCGCCCGCGAGCTGACCATTCCGCCCTTTTCCGTGGCCCGCCTGGAGCAGTTGAGCGCGGACGTCTACGGTCTGCTGCTGGCCGCCGCCTGGCTGCTCTTTGGCTGGTCGGCCATTGACTACCTGGTGGAGTGGCAGAGCCGGGAATCGCGCCTCAAGATGAGCCGCCAGGATCAGCGCGACGAGATGAAGGAGACCGAGGGCAATCCCCAGATTCGCGGCCGCATTCGCAGCCTGCAACGCCAGATGCGCCGCAAGAAGGTCAAGGAAGACGTCTCCAAGGCCGCCGTCGTGCTCACCAATCCCACTCATTATGCCGTGGCCCTGAGTTTTGATTTCGAGACCATGGATGCTCCCAGGCTGATGGCCAAGGGACGCAACCTGCTGGCCGAGGAGATCAAGGCCGAGGCGCGCTGGGCCGGGGTCCCCATTGTCGAAAATCCCCCGCTGGCCCGCTCCCTCTATCGCTCCGTCGAGGTCGGACAGCCGATTCCCGCCGATCTTTATGCGGCGGTTGCCGCCATTCTGGCCTACCTCTATCGCCAACGGGTCGAGGCGGAGTTGCGCGACCGTCGCGCCCGCGAAGCTCGTGCCAAAACCCAGGCGACCGCCAGGCAGCCTTTTAATCCAGGAGGACCGCGATGAGCACCACTGCACTGCCCGCCACCAGTTTGACCGGCGCCTCCATCCTCAATCGGCTGCGCGATTACGTCCTTCCGGCCGGCGCCATCAGCGTGATCTTTGTCATGCTGGTGCCGCTGCCCGCCTGGGCGCTCGATTTCCTGCTCTCTTTTTCCATGGCGGCTTCCATCATCGTCTTTCTCTCCTCGGTCCAGATCCGCCGCGCCGTCGAGTTGAGCGTCTTTCCCACCCTGTTGCTACTGCTGACCCTCTTCCGGCTGGCGCTGAATATTGCCTCCAGTCGTCGCATTCTGCTCCATGGGCAGGAGGGAACGGCCGCCGCCGGCAAGGTCATCGAGGCCTTTGGACAGTTCGTCGTAGGCGGAAATTATGTCGTTGGTTTCGTCCTGTTTCTGGCCCTGATCGCCATTCAGTTCCTGGTTGTCTCGCACGGCGCGGTCCGCACCGCTGAGGTCACGGCCCGCTTCACCCTCGACGCTCTGCCCGGCAAGCAGATGGCCATCGACGCCGACATGAACGCCGGATTGATCGACGAAGCCGAGGCCAGGCGACGCCATCAGGCCATCGCCCGCGAAGCCGAATTCTACGGAGCCATGGACGGCGCGGCGCGCTTCAACCAGCGCGATTCGATGGCCACCATCCTGATCACCGGCATCAACATCATTGCCGGATTGCTGATTGGAACTCTCCAACAAGGGGTTGAACTCGCCGAGGCGGCTCGCACCTATACCGTCTTGACGGTGGGTGACGGACTGGTCACCCTGATTCCCTCGCTGCTGGTTTCGGTCGCCGGCGGCATCACACTGACTCGCGCCAACTCGGCTGGCTTGCTGGGCGCCGAAATCAAGGCGCAACTACTGGCCAAGCCCTCGACGCTCTATCTGGCCAGCCTGGTCACCGGGGCGATGTGCCTGATTCCCGGGCTGCCCAAGATCGCCTTCTTCTCCGTCGCCCTGGTTCTTTTTTTGGTGGGACGCCGCGTCGCCCATGCCCCCGCCCCGACGATGCCCGCCGAGCAGGCCGTCGGAGAGAAGAAAAAAGCCGCCGAGGCGCAGGGATCGGATCTGGCCCAGTTACTGAAGTTGGAAGATCTGACCCTGGAGATCGGTTTCCAGTTGATTCCCATGGTAGACTAGAAGCAGGGCGGTCAATTGTTGAACCGGGTGCGTTCTCTGCGCCGCCACTTGTCGTCGGAGATGGGCTTTCTGGTTCCTCCCGTGCACATTTCGGACAATCTACGCCTCAAGCCGCGCGAGTACCTGGTCTCGCTCCGGGGCATCGAGATTGGCCGCTGGCAGACCGAAGGCGCGCAACTGCTGGCCGTCTCTGGCGCTCCCGGCCGCCGTCCGCTGGCTGGCAAGGAGGCCCGTGAGCCCGCCTTTGGCGTGCCCGCCATCTGGATTGCTCCGCAACTGGAGGATCAGGCCGTGGCCGCCGGTTATTCAGTGGTGGATGCCGTCACGGTCATCACCACCCATCTGGGAGAGCTGATCCGCCAACATGCCCATGAGCTGCTGGGCCGCGCCGAGATCAAGCGCCTGATGGACACCTTGAACGACAGCCATCCCAAGCTGATCGAGGAACTTGTCCCCAAGATTCTGACCCTCGGCGAGGTCGGTCGGGTGCTCGAACAACTGCTCCGTGAGCGGGTTTCGATTCGCGATCTGGGAACGATTCTCGAGGCGCTGATCGAAGTGGCGCCGGTCAACAAAGGCATAGTCGCGATGGTTGAGTCAGCGCGCCAGGCCCTGGGTCGGCGGTTGATCCGGCCGCTCCTGGACGGCGAGGGATTGCTGCCCGTGCTGCTGCTCGATCCGGCTCTGGAAGAAGAGATCCAGACGACTCTCTCTCCAGAAACCAGCCAGCGGCTGCTGACCTCGGCCGGCGGCCAGGGCGTCCCGGTTCTGCGCCGTCTCACCGATTCTTTGAGGCAGCTTATCGGCGGCGCAACCGCTGCGGCCCTTCCCGTGCTCCTGTGTCCTAGTCCGGCACGCTATCACGTGAAGCGATGGCTGGACCCGGTGTTGCCGCGCCTGAGCGTGGTGGCGGCCGGCGAGATTCCACCCGAGATTCGCCTGCGTCCGGTGGGTACTGTGCGGTAAGTGGGGCTCCGTTTCAGGGAGCGGGTGGGGTGGTTGGGCGCGTCGAGCAACAAGATGGGGATTTTCCAAAGGGGTAGGGAATGGCACTGGATGGGGCGGCAGGCAATTCGAGAGCGGTACGCCGCGCAACAACCGGGAGCGAGTATCCACCCGCCGCTGACCCTGTTCCAACGCTGACCAGCGAACAGGAGCGGGTCCTGTTGGAGCACTTGCCGATCGTTCGCTTTCTGGCCCGCCGCATTCACGAGCGCCTTCCCCAGCATGTCGACATCGAGGATCTGGTCTCGGCTGGAGTGGTGGGGCTGATGGACGCCTTTGCCAAATTTGATCCCACCAAGAAAGTCCAGTTCCGCAGCTACGCCCAGTTCCGTATCCGCGGCGCCATTCTCGACAGCCTGCGCACCCTCGACTGGAGTCCCCGCGAGTTGCGCCGCAAGGGACGCGCCGTCGAAGAAGCCATCCGGGTGCTGACCGCGCGATTGGGTCATGCCCCGGGCGAGGGCGAGGTGGCCGTCGAAATGACACTCAGCCTGGAGGAGTACCAGCAGTTGCTGGGCGACCTCAAGGGTCTCGAGATTGGCACCCTGCACATGGAGCGCAACGAAGACTCCGGCGAAGAGGAACTGGCCTACGTGCCCGGCCGCCCCGAGGAAGATCCACTCTTTCGCTGCCTGCGGGGCGAACTGGAAGAGCGGCTGGCCGAGGCCATTGCCCAGTTGCCGGATCGGGAGCGGCTGGTGATGAGCCTCTATTACTACGAGGAAATGACGATGCGCGAGATCGGCCTGGCGCTGGGTGTCGTCGAGTCCCGGGTTTCGCAGGTACACGCCTCGGCGGTGGTCCATCTGCGGGCCGCGCTCAAAGATCTGGCTGCCCGAGGAGCCTTTGACCGCCCCCGGGCACGCAAGGGGCACTGACGAGGGACTAGGAAATAGGGACGAGGGGACTGAGAACAGACCACTGACCACTCACAACTGATCACTGACAACTGTAAAAGGTGCTGACCCATGATGGAAAAAACGCTCAAGCAGGACGAGATTGATGCGCTGTTTCAAGCAGCGCGCAGCACCACGCCCGAGGCCGGCAAGACCGAGGTGAGGGCCCGCGTGGTGCCCTATAACTTCAGTTCGGCGGGCCAGATTTCAACCGATCAGTTGCGTGCCATCAGCATGTTAAACGATCTGTTTGCCCGCAACCTCACCCACAATCTGGCCGCCTGGCTGCGCACCCGCTTTCAGGTCAACCTGGTCAGCGCCGAACAGATTCAGTTCAATGAGTTTCTGCTCAGAATTCCCGAAATCAGCTACGTGGCCAGTGTGCGTCTAGAACCGCTGGGCGCGCTTTCGGTTCTCCAGCTTGATCTGGCCCTGGCTCCTCCCATCATCGATCTGTTGTTGGGCGGCGAGGGCCGCGACGGCCCCCTGCGCGAGCTGACCGACATCGAGGAGTCGATTCTCGGCTCGGTGGTTGAGATCATTTGTCGCGAGTTGACTGCGGCCTGGCAGCCGGTGGGTCTGAGCTTCAATTACGAGCGGCGTCAGATGCAGACCCAGGTCGCGCGCATCATGAGCGTCACCGAAAAGACCCTTTGCCTGAGTTTTGAAATCCGCATGCCGCATAGCTCGGGGCTGCTTAATCTGGCCTTTCCGGCGGTGGTGGCCAACACCATCCTGCGTCGCTTGACCTCGGATTGGGGGCGTCGCCGCCGTCACGCCGGCGAAACCCGCCAACGCATGGAAAAGGCCGCACTCAAAATCCATTTTGGCGGCACCTTGCAGTTGCCGACCGTCAAGCTGGCCGCCAGCACCATTGAAAACTTGGAGCCCGGGATGATCCTGCGGCTCGACGTGCCCGGCGAAGTTTTGCCGGAGTGGCGCGTGGGAGGACAGGCGCTGTCGCTGGCGGCTCCCATCCGTCAGGGCTCCCACCGGGCTGCGCGCATGGAACAGAAGTTGGGCGAGGCTGAGCTATGAATTACCTTGATTGCTGGATTGGCGTAGCCACGGCGCTGCTTTCGCAGGCACTGACCGGTGAGCCGGAACTGAGCGAGTCTTTGCCCAAGCCCATGGCGCCGGGAGCCTTTGGCTTTGCGGCCACCATCACTGGCGAGGAGGAAGGGCGTTTCTCGGTCATTCTCGATCCCACGATTCTCGATGCGGCGCTGGTCGGCGAGGGCGTCGATCAGAAGGCCGGATGGAGCGAGATTCTCAAAGAGGTCGCCGATGCGGCGGCTGGCGATCTGCTGGCCAGGACCGGTAAAAAAGTCCGCGTCGAGAAGTTTGAACCGATTGATGGCGAGAGCAAGGTTTCGCGCGCCTTTCAACTCAAATCCGGTGATCGCACCTGGACCATCATGGTGCGCGACGAGGTGCGTGCTCCCAAGCCGGCCAAGGCCGACAAGGCCGAAGCGGGCAAGAGTGACGCGCCAAAGGCTGCGCCACCTCCGGCTCCCCCTGCCGAACCGCCCATGTCCTCCTTCGCCGCGGGTATCGAATTGCTGCTGGATGTCGAACTCGAGGCCTCCTTGCGCTTTGGCAGCCGCGAGATGCCCCTGAGCGACATCCTCGATCTCGGCCCCGGCGATGTGGTGCAGCTGGATCGGCACGTCTCCGACCCGGTCGATCTGATCGTCGGCGACAAGATTGTGGCCCGTGGCGAGGTGGTGCTGGTCAACGGCAACTTTGGTCTGCGGGTCACCGAAGTGGCCGCGCCCAGAAAGCGTCTGGAGAGCATACGATGCCTGTTCTAAATCAGCGACAGAAAGAACAGATTCGCGACGCATTCTTGGTGATGGCCGAAAATGGAGGCCTCTCCGGAAGTCAGCCCAAAGCCGAGTCTGGAGTCCAGTCCAAAGCCCAGTCCAGAGCCATGTCCGGGGGGCCGTCCCGCGACGAATTGGCAACTGCCGACCGCACTGTCTTGCTCCCGGCCCTTGGCGCTCCCGGGACCGGCTGGCCCCACAAGATCGGAAGCCGGTTGGGAGAGATGCTCGAAACCTGCTCCAATCCCGGCTGCGGTTCCGGCTGGCTTCACCTGTTGCGCTCGCGCACCTCTCCGGTCTTCGAGGGTGGATGGAACTGCTCGGCACCGTGCACCGCGTCCAGGGTGCAGACGGCCGTGCGACGCGAGCTCGAGGGAAGGGGCACGGCTCTCGAAAATCACCGCCATCGCATTCCGCTCGGTCTGGTGATGCTCGAACAGGGCTGGATCACCTCCCGGCAATTGCGTGCCGCCCTCGAGGCCCAGCGCGCCGCCGGGGCCGGTCGTCTGGGCAACTGGCTGGTGCGTCAGCAGGGGGTCAGCGAACAGTTGGTCACGCGCGCCCTGGGGTTGCAATGGAGCTGTCCGGTCCTGCCTTTGGAGTTTCATGACCCCGAGGCGCTCACCCCGCTGTTGCCGCGTCTTTTTGTCGATGCCTTTGGCGCTTTGCCCTTGCGGGTGGCGGCCGGCAAGCTGCTCTACATGGGCTTTGAAGATCGTCTCGACACCGTCGTGGCGCTGGCTGTCGAGCGCATGACCGGGCTCCATGTCGAGACCGGCATGGTGCAGGGGTCCTTGTTCCGCCCCGCGCATACCCGCATGTTGGGGGCCCGGTTTCCCTCCGTCGAACTGGTCGAGGCCAGCAGCGAACCGGCCGTGGCCCACGTCATCAGCCG
>JBEKVL010000341.1:0-6979 GCA_049514055.1 Tepidisphaeraceae bacterium
CATCTACCGCCGCCTGCCGTGTTTCATGATCGCCACGGTGGACAAGTTCGCGGCGATGCCATGGACGGGTGAGGTGGGCGCATTCTTCGGGCGTGTGGATCGCTTCGACAAGAACGGCTTCTACGGGCCATGCACGCCTGGCAAAGGCGATCCAATCCCCGCTGGCCGATTGCTGCCGCCCGACCTGGTGATTCAGGATGAGCTGCACCTGATCTCCGGACCGCTTGGAACGATGGTCGGCCTCTATGAGTCGGCGCTGGACGAGTTGTGTGCCCAGAAGATCGGCCACAAGACGGTTCGACCGAAGATCGTGGCGTCGACGGCGACGGTTCGGCGTGCCGAGAGCCAGATCCAGGCGCTCTTCAACCGGCGCTGGGTGGAGGTGTTTCCGCCGCCCGGACCCGACCGTCGGGACTCGTTTTTTGCGCAAGAAGACGCGCCGGCGAAGAGCAGCCCGCGCCTGTACGTCGCCATCGCCGCCCAAGGGCGAAGCCCCAAGGTGGTGATGTTGCGGGCGTATTTGGTGCTCCTGGCGGCCGCACAGAAGGCATATGGAAAGCCCGGTCGCCAGGGCGATCCGGCGAGTCCCGCCGACCCCTACATGACACTGGTGGGCTACTTCAACAGCCTCCGCGAACTCGGCGGTGCCCGGCGCATCATCGAAGACGAGGTGAGCAGCAAACTGACAGACTATGCCAGCCGCAAGCGTGTTGGCGAAACCGACGGTCTGTTCGCGGATCGGAAGATCGCCTATGAGGTGGTGGAGCTGACCAGCCGCGTGAGCACGGACAAGGTGGCCACGGCCAAGCGACGGCTCGCGCTGCCGTTCAGCGAGAGGGATCGTGTCGATGTCGCGATCGCCACGAACATGATCTCGGTCGGCTTGGACATCGGCCGGCTGGGGTTGATGGTGGTGATGGGCCAGCCCAAGACCAGCGCCGAGTACATCCAGGCGACCAGCCGCGTGGGTCGCGAGGTGGAGAAGCCGGGCCTGGTGGTAACTTTGCTGAACATCCACAAGCCGCGGGACCGGTCGCATTATGAGCGATTCGCGGCCTATCACCAGAGCTTTTATCGTAGCGTCGAGGCCACGAGCGTGACTCCCTTCTCACCGCGGGCACTGGACCGGGGACTGGCAGGAACCCTGGTTGCGCTGACGCGGCAGGGATATGCACCGATGACGCCACCGCGCGGGGCGATGGAAATCCTGACACAACGGCCGCAACTGGAGTTTGCTGTCGACTACCTGGCCGAGCGTGCGGCGTCGCACGCCAGGTTGTCTCCGGAGGAGGCCGAGCAGTTCCGCCAGCGGATGCGAGAGCGAGCACTCGATCTTCTCGATGAATGGAGCAAGATCGCCTATCAGCTCGAAAAGAACGGCACCAGCTTGCAGTACCAGGTCGAAGTCGGCGGCGCGCAGCGATTGCTGTATGAGTTCCTCAATCCCGACCTGAAACGGCTGCCGCTGCTGTATAGAAAATTCCGGGCCAACCGCTCGATGCGCGACGTCGAGCCCAACGTCAACCTGTGGCTAAAGACAATCGACGGCATTGATGTTGAGGAGGATGAGCAGTGAAATTGGCACGCAGCAAGAAACCTCATGGCCAGATACGTCAGAGCCAATTGATCACCACGTTCGGGCCTGGTTCGATGCTGGACCTCCCCGACTACTCTGTGTTGGTGGCAGGTTTGGACTACTGGTCATCGGATGGCCGGGAGGAGATCCGCGAGCCGCGGCTGGCGGAGAAACTGAAGTATCTCCTGGATGTGCCGACCCTGAAACTCTACACGCCGCCACCCGACCAGGAAGACCCAACACTGCCGCAGACCGGCATTACTGTGTGGCAGTTTCCAGAGTGGTTCATCACGCAAGAGCCTGAGCCGGGCGATCGCGCGATGGTCCGCTCCCGTCGACTGGTACATCGGTCGGCCCTGACCCGCGGGAAATTCATCGACGAGGACAAGGAGAATAGGCCTGTGGTACCAGTGCGATTTGTGCGGGCGTGTCGTTGCGGACACATCGGAGATATCGACTGGTACACCTTCGCGCACGGAGGTCCCACGGCATGTCGACGGCCCCTTTGGATCGACGAGCGTGGCACCAGCGGCGATCTGTCGGAGGTGTACGTCCGCTGCGAATGCGGCAAGGCCGATCGGTCCATCGGCGAGGCGGCGCTGATGCAAACCAGGGCTCTCGGGAATTGTGACGGGTCCCGCCCGTGGTTGGGGCCGTTCACGAAAGAACCGTGCGGCGAGCCCAACCGCCTGCTGATCCGCACCGCAAGTAACGCGTACTTTCCGCAGCTCCTGAGCGTCATTTCCCTTCCCGACCGAGATGAGGCGGTGGCCAAGGCGGTGGATCAGGTGTGGCAGAACTTCCTGGAGTTTGTCGAGACGGTGGAGGATCTCCAGAATGAACGCAAGAAGAAGCCACCCGTGAAGGCGGCGTTGGAGGGGCTGTCGGATGCGGAGGTATTCGCCCAGATCCAAGTTCGCCGTGGCGGCCCCGGTGTTCCCACCAAGACCGTCAAACAAGCCGAACTGGAGACGCTCGTGGCCAGCCGGGAGGAGATCGGGAATGATCAGCCTGACGGCGACTTCTATGCCCGGCTGCTGCCCAAGTCCGCATGGGACGTGCCGTGGATGAAGTCGATCGAGCGGGTGATCCTCGTGCAACGTCTGCGCGAGGTCGTTGCTCAGGTTGGCTTCACGCGCTTTGAAGCAGCGGCGCCGGACATCGCCGGTGAGCTGGAGATGGGCGTACGCCGCGCGTCGTTGGCACGGGAGATCACATGGCTGCCGGCGGTTGAGAATAAGGGCGAAGGCATCTTCCTTCAGTTCAAGAGCGACGACATCGCCGCGTGGGTGGCGAAACTTGACGTGCAGCAACGCGGCCGGAATCTCGATGCGGGCTTTACTCGCTGGACGGACGAACACCGGGGAACCCGGCGACAGTTTCCGGAGTTGCCGTACATCATGCTGCACTCCTTTTCGCATTTATTGATCACGGCCGTGGCGCTGGAATGTGGATACCCAGCCAGCTCGATCCGGGAGCGAGTGTACGCGCTGCCAGACATTGGTTACGGCGTTTTGCTGTATACGGGCAGTTCCGACGCCGAAGGAACGCTTGGCGGCCTGGTGCAAGTCGGCCGGCGAATTGGTGAATATATTCGGAGCGCCTTGGTGATGGGTGAACTATGCTCGAACGACCCCGTCTGCGCCCAGCATGAGCCGGAGAGCGTCAACGAGCATCGCTTTCTGCACGGGGCGGCTTGTCACGGCTGCCTCTTGATCGCCGAGACAAGCTGCGAGCAGCACAATGATTTTCTGGATCGGGCACTGGTGGTGCCGACGGTCGAGAATTCGGGCACAGAGTTCTTCAGACTGGGGGCGGAATGAACGACGCGCTGTTGAAGCTGGCCACTGCCGATCTGGGCGAGCTCGCGGATGCGTTATTGGGCAACCGCCTGTCGCCGCCCTTTTCCGCGATCACGCTGCAACGACTACTGCCGAGCGCAATCGCCGAAGCAGCGGCAGTCGCCCTTCAGCAGCTTGCCGACGAGGGGCTCGGGGCTCGCCAAATCGCCGTAATCCTCCAGCTCCTTCGTGACGACCGCTTGCGTCGGCCTCTTGTCGAGGATCTCGTGACGCTGGTGACGACGGGGCCCGAAGCTGTCGGCGTGACCAATCGAGACACCAGTGTGGTCGTCCGCGAGTTGTTCTCCCACGCCCGCCATTCTGTGATGGTCGCCGGCTATGCCATCCACCAGGGCCAGCATGTGTTTCAATCCCTCGCTGATCGGATGCAGGAAAGGCCGGAACTCGAAGTCCGGATGTTCCTCGACATCCAGCGTGGGCCAGGGGACAGATCCAGCGAGAGCGAGTTGGTGCGGCGATTTGCTGGCCGGTTCCAGAAGCACCAATGGCCGAAGGACCGGCCACTGCCCTGGGTCTATTACTATCCGCGTGCCCTCGATCTGGCAGCCGATGCTCGGTCCTGCTTGCACGCCAAGTGCATCGTGGTGGATGCCGAGGCGGCATTTGTCTCTTCTGCGAACTTCACGGAAGCTGCCCAGGAGAGGAACATCGAAGTAGGCATGCTGATCAGGTCAGCGACGCTGGCCGAGAGGCTGGCCCTTCATTTCAAAGCACTCGTAGACTGCGGTTGCCTGAACCAGATCATGTTCTTGGGCCACGATTGATGTCCTCACTTCTTGGGCGCCCCGACAAGGTCAGCGAACTCCGGAATCGCTGGTCCAGCTTTCAGATGTCGGTCGCGTTCGGACCACCGACGGTGGATTGAATCTGCATACACGGCCCATTACATGTTGCACCCCAATCTCCGTTCCCAAGCCAGATGGAATTCCAGCCAACTACCGCTCCGCCCTCGCGATGTACGGTATTGACGTCCGATAGTCGGAAACGGATCGGAAGATCGCCACCGCTCGGTATATCCAGGCTCAAACCCCTGTCCCCGCCGACAATGGGGATTATGTTAACCTCGAAGTTGGGGCCGCGGCAGGGGGGATCCAGGC
Source organism: Tepidisphaeraceae bacterium (assembly GCA_049514055.1). Classification (GTDB taxonomy): domain Bacteria; phylum Planctomycetota; class Phycisphaerae; order Tepidisphaerales; family Tepidisphaeraceae; genus JANYKD01. The sequence continues at coordinate 4,536 of JBEKVL010000341.1, forward strand.
CATTTTCCCGAGGGATTCTTACATTCTTGGGCAACTCAGCCGCGGCACTGCGTTATTGGACTATTGACTTTTACAGGTCCGACCGCGGGTTGCGGCGTCACGCAAGCTTGGTTCCCTTCTTCGACGGAGTGACGGGGGCCGTGTGTTTCGCAACGGGCCGGACGACCTTCGTCGTTTTCTGCAGCGGTGCCGGCTTCTTCGCGTGGACCACGGGCTTGGCGGTCTTGGCCGCAGGCTTCGCGACCATCGCTGACACCGTTGTATTTGAGAGTGCAGACGATGCTGCGGAAATCGCCGGGCCGGCCGCGAAGCTGGCTCCGGCACCGAGATTGGCCGAGACTATCGCGAGGTCGTCGGGCGTCACCATGCCATCGCCGTTCAGATCGCCCTCGAAGTACGAGGCGTTGGTGCTGCCCATGTTGGCGATGATGTTCAGGTAGTCGGACTGGTCCACCTTGCCGTCGAGATTGGCATCGCCCATGCAGGTGTACTTCACGATCACCTGGCCGAAATCGGTGCCATTGTTGATCGGCACGTTGCTCCAACTCGTCAGGTGCAACATGCGGTTGTCCACCGGTGCCAGCGTGGCGTAGTGCCCGTCGGGTGTCTGGAACTCACTGGTGAACAGCCGTCCGTCGATCACCATCTCCTGGACGTCGTTTATTTCCGTCGCGGGCGCGTTGGTGATCACCATGTCGTTGTCGGCCACGTCCACCGATCCGCCGGGCGCGATGTTCAAACCGCCAACCCGCAGCTGGTTGACGCCGCCGGCCGTCAACGAGACCTGCCCGCCGGCCGCCACGGTGAGCGATGCAAGCTGCTGCGCGGTCGAGAAAACAGCGCAGGCGTTGGGGGCCACATTCAAGGACACCATGCCAGTATTGAGGCTGCCCAGGTTCTGATTGAAGACGTCCGTCCCGGAAGTCAGCGAAATCGTGGTGTTGCCGGGGCCGGGATCCAGGGTGAACGGCTTGCCCACGGGTTCCGCGATGGAAACGGAATTGTCCCCTGCGCCACACGCGATCGCCACAATCTGCACTCCACTGGTCGAAATCAACTGGGTTCCGACCGTAACGCCACTGCTGCTCAGGGCAATAGGGTTGTTGCCCGAGCCGCCGACAACCTTCAGCGTGTTGATGCCAAGGCCGCCGTCGAGGGTCACGCCGCCCGCGGGCAAGGGATCGCCGTTGCTGAAGTCGATGGTGATCGTGTCATTGCCGGCGAGCCCCTTGATGGCAAACGGCTGAAGCGTCTTCAAGGGCAGCGAAAATGCCGGCGTGCTGCCGGTGACGATGGCCGTATTAAAGAACTGGACCATGCTTCCGCCGGCGTCCAGTCGCAACGTCAACACATCGTTGGCGGCAGTGCCGAACCAGGCCGATGGCATGATGGTCTGGGTGTCCGGGGCGGCCGGTGCCGCCTGGACGTTTCCCGCCCGGTCGCGGGCACGGCTGAAGAACGCATAGGTGTGGCCGAACTGGCCGTAGAAGGTCGCCGACGTGGCGGTGGTGTGATCCTGCCAGAGCGCGGGGATACCGTCATTATCCGATACATAAACGTCGTAACTGGCGATGCCGGAGCCGCCCGGGTCATCCTGGCCCGGCCAGTTCACGACAAAACTGTTCGATGTGGCCACTGCGGGCAGAGGGCTGACCTGGCTGGTGGGAGGCGTAATGTCGATCACCTGGATCTGCGTATCGGCGGTGGTTTTAACTTCGCTGTTTCCGACATTGTCGGTGGCCACGCTGTAGAACGCGTAGGTATGGCCCTGCTGTCCGGGGAAAGTGGCAGAAGTCGTCGTGGCTGGTTGGTCGGTCAGCCACGGCGTGAAGGCTCCGCCGTTATCGGAGACGAGAATGTCATAGCTGGCAACGCCGCTGCCGCCGGTATCGTCCACGCCAGACCAGTTCACCGGGAACGTGTATTGCCCAGTCGACGGGGGCAAAGCGCCCACACTGCTGGTCGGCTTGCCGGAGTCAATAGTGACCAATGCCTGCTTGGTCGGATCGGTGCCCTGCGTCGGGTCGGTCTCGCTGACCTGATCGGTGGCGATTTGCGGCTGGCCATCAAACGAAATCAGCGCGACGCTGGGAATCGGAGTGCCGGTGGCCAGATTGCCCTCCGGTGCCACGCTGAAGCTGAGATAACCCGTGCCCCGGCCACTGCCATCCTCCGGCGGCAGAAAACCCGTAAGAGCATTGGAAACTGGGAGGCCGGTGGATGGGTCAATGCTTTGGAAAATCGCGTACACCTGCCCTGCTGCGGAGCGGATGCCCGCTTCAATCTGCACGTCAAACGTCTGGCCGTTGTAGGTCATGGAGACGTCAGTCTGGTAGTATTGACTACCGGCCGGAACGATAAGGTTGGAGCTACCGAAACCGATTTCGTTGAGCTGGAACGTGCTCCAATCGAGGTTCGAGTCGAGGTTATCGGTGACCGTCACT
>JBEKVL010000342.1:0-6974 GCA_049514055.1 Tepidisphaeraceae bacterium
TGATGCGGACGTTGGGCGCGTACTGCATGCGTTTGGACCCGGCGAGATCGGCGGCCGCGTAGGCGCAGTAGTTGCAGCAGAACGCGAGGATCTCCGGTTGCCACTGCTCTTGAATTGCCAGTTGCGAGTTGCCAGTTGCCTGTACCGGATGACCAGCATCCACTGGCAACTGGCAACTAACAACTGGCAACTTCGTTCCCGCGGATGCGATCATGACACACCTCCGTCGACCAGCAGCAGTTCATCGAGCATGGCAGACACCTGGCGGTCCTCCTGGTGCTGAAGCGTGATGGCGCGGGCGGGACAGGCGGCCACGCAACTGCCGCAGCCCATGCAGGTCGCGCCCTGGATCTGGGCCTTGTGCAGATCGTTGATTTCCGGCCCACCGTAAGGGCAGACCTTGACGCAGGTGGCGCAGGCAACGCAGTTGTCGGGGTTGACCCGGGCAATCTGGCCGGCGATGGCGAGCGCGGTCTTGGAGAGCACCGTGGCGGCGCGGCCGGCCGCGGCCTTGGCCTGAGCGATGGTCTCGTCGATGAAACGGGGCGAATGGGCCAGGCCGCAGATGAACTCGCCCTCGTTGGCCAGGTCCACGGGCCGGAGCTTGGGGTGGGCCTCGAGGAAGAAACCGTCGGCGGTGAGGGCGGTGCGCAACATCGGCGAGAGCGCCGTGTTGTCTTCGCCGGGGGCGATGCCCACGCTCAGTGCCAGGGTGTCCGGCTGGAGCAGCACCTGGCGCCCGGTGCCGGCATCGACAACGCGCACGGCCAGCTTGCCGGCTTCGTCGGTGACGATGGGATCCTGCGTCTCGGGATGGCGGATGAAGAGAATGCCCTGCTTGCGGGCTTCCTCGAATTTGGTCTCGCGGAAGCCGTAGGTGCGGATGTCCTTGGCCAGAACGAAGACGCGCGCCCCGGGGTACTGCCGCTTGATCTCCAGGGCGTTCTTGACGGCCTCGGAGCAGCAGACGCGGCTGCAATAGGGATGCGCCGCGTTGCGCGATTCGACGCACTGAATCATGACCACCGTGGGGTGGTCGCCGCCGTTGCCGGTGGCCGGGCGCCAGGTGCCGGCCGCCAGTTGTTTTTCAAGTTCTCGCTGCGTGACCACGGCCGGGTGTTGGCCGTGGAGATAGGCGCTGGTTTGTCGCTCAGCGCCGCCGGTGGCGATGATGGTCACGCCGTGGCTGAGCAAGGTCTCGGCGGGCTTGCCGTTGCCGGTTTCCTGCTGGATGCGGGTCTTGAAGCTGCCCACATGGCCGGCGATGTTCGCGGGCTTGGCACGCAGATAGAGGGTGATGCGCGGATGCGACTGCACGCGCTGGATCATGGTGCCGAGGAATTGCCGGACATCGGCGCGCTCGAGCGTGTTGTGGATGTGCCGCAGGTTGCCGCCCAGTTGCGGCTCCTTTTCGAGCAGGTGAACCTGGAAGCCCTGGTCGGCCACGGCCAGCGCCGCGGTCATCCCGGCCAGACCGCCGCCGATCACCAGGGCGGACTGGGTCACTGGCACCTGGCCCGTCTCCAGCGCCTTAAGGTGGCGGGCGCGGGCCACCGCCATGGTCATCAGGTCGATGGCCTTCTCGGTGGCCGCGATCGGGTCTTCGCGGTGTACCCACGAGCACTGGTCGCGGATGTTGGTCATCGTGAAGAGATACGGGTTCAGCCCGGACTCGCGGAGGGTCTCCTGGAAGAGCGGCTCGTGCGTTCGCGGCGAGCACGATGCCACCACAACACGGTTCAGCCGCTGCTCGCGAATGACGTCCTTGATGTGTTGCAGGCTGTTGTCCGAACAGGTGTAGAGATTGGCCTCGGCATGGGCGACGTTTGGCAACTTCAAGGCGCGTGCCGCGACGGTCTGGACATCGACCACGGAGGCGATGTTGTGCCCGCAGTGGCAGATGAACACGCCGATGCGCGGCTTTTCATCGCTGATGTCGCGCTCCCAGGGATAGGCGTGCCGCTGGATCATGGTCCCGCGCGCGGACGCGAGCTGCTCCATGGCGCAGGATGCGGCCGCAGACGCCTGGGCCACCGACTCGGGGATGTCCTTGGGTTCCTGGAACGCCCCGGCCACGTACAGGCCCGGCTTCGAGGCGGTCATGGGCGCCAGGCGGTCGGTCTGGCAGAATCCGAATTCGTTGAGGCTCAGTCCGAGGCGCTCGGCCAGGGCTTTGACCGAATCGCTCGGCCGCATGGCGACCGAGAGGACGACCATGTCGAATTCCTGCTGCTGCTCCTTGCCGCCGTCGTCGAAATAGCGGATGCGCGTGTTGTGCGAACCGGGCATCTCGACGATGCGCGAGGGGATGGCGCGGATAAACTTCACACCGTGCTCGTCGCGGGCGCGGGTGACGTAGGCGTCGAATTCCTTGCCGAAGGCGCGAATGTCCATGCAGAAGATGGAGATCGACAGGCCCGGCTCGTGCTCCATGGCGACCATCGCCTCCTTGGTGGCGGACATGCAGCAGATGCTGGAGCAATAGCCGCAGCCGCGGGCGGTGTCGCGCGAGCCGACGCACTGGATGAAGGCGATGCTGCGGGCGTGTTTGCCGTCGGAGGGACGCAGCACCTGGCCGCTGGTGGGGCCGGCCGCGCTGAGCATGCGCTCGAACTGCACGCTGGAGAGGACGTTGGCATAGCGGCCATGGCCGAATTCGCCGCGGAGCGATGCCCGGAATTCGTCGAAGCCGGGCGTGAGGACAACCGAGCCTACGCTGATCGCCCGCGTGACTGGCAACATGTCGTGGATGATCGCGCCGGGAGCGCATGCTTTCACGCAGAGGCCGCATTCGCTGCACAGGCCGCAGGCGAGGCAGCGCCCGGCCTCGGTCATGGCCTGTTCACGAGTGTAGCCGAGGCTGATCTCGCGGAAATCGCGGAGGCGGTCGGCGGGGACGGCTTCGGGCATGGGCTGGCGGGGCTTCGAACTGGCTGAGGGATCGGGGTTTGGAGCGTAGGGTGGGCACTGCCCGCCATTTGGTGCCGTGGCACATTGCTCGTCATTTGGCAGCGGATGGTGGGCAGTGCGCACCCTGCCAAGATATGTGTGGATTGCCTCGGCGGCTTTGTGGCCGTGGGCCATGGCTTCGACGAGGGAAGCCGGGCCGAGTACGACATCGCCACCGGCGAAGACGCCGGGGAGTGATGTCGCCAGGGATTTATCGGCGGCGATCTTTCCGTCGGTCAGCGGCACGCCGGCAAGGTCGGCCTCCTGGCCGATGGCGAAGATGACGGTGTCGGCGGCGATGGTGAAGTTCGAGCCCTCGACGGGGACGGGCCGCCGCCGGCCGCTGGCATCGGGTTCGCCGAGGGTCATGCGGAGGCACTCCAGCCCGCTCACGTTGCCGTCGGCCGACGCGACAACGCGGATCGGATTGGTGAGCAGTTCAAAGCGCACGCCCTCTTCCTCGGCCTGCTGGATCTCTTCGGGCAGGGCGGGCATTTCGGCGCGGCCGCGGCGGTAAACGACCGTGACCTCGGCCGCTCCGAGTCGCAGTGCCGCCCGCGCCGCATCCATGGCGACGTTGCCGCCGCCCATGACCACGGCCTTGCGGCCGACGGGTACGCTTTCGCCGAGGTTGGCCTTGCAGAGGAAGTCCAGGCCGTAGACGACGCCCTTGGCGGAATCGCCCGGCAGCGACAGGGTCTTGCTCTTGTGCGCCCCGGTGGCGACGAAGGTCGCGGCAAAGTCCTGCTGGCGCAGGCCGTCGATGGTGATGTCCGTGCCAAGCTTGGTGTTCAGGCGCACTTCGATGCGCGATGGGGGTTCCGGCGCAGGGTCCGCATTGCGGACCGGCGGGGTCGAGGTCCGCAATGCGGACCCTACAGACGTTCCGACCAGTTGTTCGATTTCGTAATCAAGCACCTCGCGCGGCAGGCGGTAGGCCGGCACGCCCAGACGGAGCATTCCGCCCAGGAACGGGCGAGACTCGAAGATAGTCACGCTGTAGCCCATCGCGGATAGGTCATGCGCCGCGGTCAGACCGGCGGGGCCGCCGCCGACGATCGCGACCTTCTCCTTGCGCGGCGCCGCGGCCGGGGCCGGCTCGGCGGGAAAGCTGTCGCGGTTGGCATGCACGTAATCGGCGGCGAAACGCTTGAGGTCGCGCACGGCCACCGGCTCGTCGCCCAGGTCGATGCGATTGCAGTGGTCCTGGCAGGGATGATGGCAGATGCGCCCACAGACTGACGGCAGAGGGCAGCGTTTGCGGATCAGGTCGTAGGCTTCCTTGATCTTGCCGGCCGCGATCAGGGCGACGTAGCCCTGGGCGTTGACGCCGGCCGGGCAGGCGCTGCGGCACGGTGCGGGCGCGGCGGCCTTGGAGATGCCGTAGACGTTGGGAATGGCCTGGGGGTAGGGCCGGAAGATGGCCTTGCGCGTCCCCAGCCGCCGGTCGAATTCGTTGGGCAGGCTCACGGGACAGGCCTCGACGCAGTCGCCGCAGGCGTTGCACTTGTCCTCATCGACGTAGCGCGGGCGGCGGCGGACCTCGACGAGAAAGCGGCCGGCCTCGCCGCTGATGCTCTGCACGTCGGCCAGAGTGATCATCTCGATGTTCCGGTTGCGGGCGCATTCCACCAGCTTGGGCGAGAGGATGCACATCGAGCAGTCGCCCGTGGGGAAGGTCTTGTCCAACTGGGCCATCTTCCCGCCGATGACCGGCGAGGAGTCCACGAGATAGACCTTGAAGCCCGACTCGGCCAGATCCAGCGAGGCCTGGATGCCGGTGATGCCGCCGCCGACGACCATGACCGCGCCGACCGTTTCGTCGCCGGCGCCGATCTTCTTGACGTTTTCGTTCTCAGCGATCATACGACACCTTTACTCGTCAGAAGTTCGCGCGGGTCAACGACCAAACGTCCCATGCCCAGTTCCTCGTACGAGCAGCCCAGCGCCAGGCCCAGCAACTGCGTGATGTAGAGCACGGGCAGGCCATAGCGCTCGCTGTACTTTTCTTCGATGTCCTTCTGCCGCATGTCGAGGTTGAGCTGACACAACGGGCAGGCCGTCACCACGCAATCGGCCCCGGCGGCGCTCGCCATCGAGAGGATTTCGCGGCCCAGTTCATGGACTATGGACGGCTCGGTGATCGAGCAGCTCGCCCCGCAGCATTCGGTCTTGTGCGGCCAGTCCAGCGCCTCGGCGCCAACGGCGCGCACCAGTTGGTCCATCATCGTGGGATTTTCCACATCATCGAACGCGACCTCCGGCGGGCGTGAGAGGAGACAGCCGTAGTAGCAGACCACCTTCAGTCCGCGAAGGCTGTGCCGGACCTTGGCGGCGATGGCGTTGGGGCCGATGTCGCGGGCCAGGATTTCCAGCAGGTGCAGCACGGGTACATGCCCGTCGTAATCGGCGCCGATCGCCTCGGCCACCCTGCCGCGGACGGTCGGGTCGGCCGCAATATTCAGGTTGGCCAGCCTCAGCCGGCTGAAGCAGGCGGCGCAGGCCACGGCCACCTTTGGTGAACCGTTGGCGGATGGCATCTTCGACGCCGCCAGGAGGCTGCGTGCCGGCAGCGCCGCCGCCAGCAGCGGATCGGTGCCGTGGGCGGCCGATCCGCCGCAGCAGATCCAGTCGGGGATTTCCGGCAGTTCGATTCCCAGCACCCGGGCGACGGCCAGCGTGGAGAGCTGGTAGTCGCGGGCGGTGCCTTCCATCGAGCAGCCGGGGTAAAAGGCGTAGCTGTTCACTTCTTGCCTCCCGCTTGGGCGATTCGCTGGAACATGGCCTCGCGCTCGGCGCGGCCGGGGACGGACTTGGGCAGCAGCGGCAGCTTGCCCTTGCGGAGCATCATCGGCAGCTTGTCGACATCCTGGAAGAACCGCCGCGTCCTCAGCTTGAATGCCGCCATCAGGCCGATTTCGTAGAGTCGTCCGCGCCGGCGCACGCCGTTGAGGAAGGCATCGTCGAACGCCGCCACCGCCGTGTTGCCGGACTTGCCCTCGGCACGACTGATGCGGCGCAGGGTGTCGTTCATGGCGGCGATGTTGACTTGTTGTGGACAACGTGTGATACAGGTCTGGCACGACATGCATTCCCAGATCATCCGGCTGGCCAGCACCTCGGCACGCTGGCCGAACTGGACCATGCGGACCAGTTCGTGCGGCTTGAAATCGGCGCGGGCCGCGACCGGGCAGCCATCGGTGCATTTGCGGCACTGGAGACACGCCATCACGTTGGCGGCCGAGAGGCCCGCGGCCAGGTCGTCCGCCAGATCGGGTTTTACGGGCGTGGGTGCGATCATTTCTTCTTCTCCGTGGCGGCGGCCAGAACCTGGAGCCTGGCCGCACTGACCTTGCGATAAACCTCGGCCGGATCGCGCACCTGGCCGTCGACCGTCAGGAGCGCCTCGACGCGGATGCCGAACAGGCGTTCGTTCTCCTGGAGGTATTGGCGAATCAGTCGCCAGTCCTTGTCGCCCAGGCGCGAGAACACGCCGCCGTTGAGCTGTTCCTCGACCACCTTGTAGTGCGGGTCGCGGATGTAGATGGCCCCGCCGCTGGCCAGCGAGAACAGGTTGCTGCCGGGGTAGGGCGATGGCTGCTCGATCATGTTGCCATGTTCGTCAAAAGTGATGCCATTGAGGATCACGAAGCCGCCGCCGTTGATGGGATCGCCGGCCATGAACGACTCGGCCAGGAAATCGAGGCAGGTGCCGTTAATGACGACGCGCGGCTTGCCGACGGCGTTGATGAGTGGCCGGCCCGCGGCGTTGCCCATGACGTACACGTCGCCGCCCTTGGCGCCGTACATGAATGTCTGGCCGACGTCGCCGTGGATGACCAGCTTGCCCAGTTTCAAGATCTGGGCCACCTGGTCCTGGGCGTTGCCGTGGACGTGGATGGCCATGCCGTCGATGCCGCTGGCGAGGTAATAGCCGCTGGAGCCATAGACGTCGATGCGGACGCCGGCGGTATTCGCACCGAGACTGGCGCCGGTGAAGCGCTGGCCGCGCAGACGGTAGACGA
>JBEKVL010000343.1:0-6971 GCA_049514055.1 Tepidisphaeraceae bacterium
TCCCGGTGATGTTGTCGTTGCCGTCACCGGCGTTGATCGTCGTCGCCAGGAGGTGCGACGTCTGCTGGTTGATGCTCCCGAACTGCACCGTGTCGTCGCCGTTGTGTGTGTTCACGGTGATGGTCTGGAAATTGTAGTCTGACGTGACCATCGGATCGATCCGGATCACGTCCGGGCCGTTGGTGCCTTCAACGACGAGATTCGTCACGCCCGCGGCGCTGAGCGTGGAGAAATCGAAACTCTGGTTCAGTGTTCCGTTGTTGTCGTACTTGACGAAGGTGATGCCCTGCGGCTGCTCCTGCGCATTGTAATAGATGTTGACGTCGATGTGCTTCCCCGCCGTGCCGGAATCGGGAACCATCACCAGGGAGTTGCCCACGATGTTCGCCAGCGTCTGCGGCGGCGGAGGGGTGCAGGGGACGTTGAAGTTGATGATGGGGATCGTTCCCAACTGCTTGTAGATGTCCGGGATGTTGCCGATCAACGGGATGTCCGGTCCCTTGAAGCCGATGCCGCCGAACAGGCTCAACGCCCCGCCGAGTTCCAGCGTGCAGGCCAGCCCATACGTGCCGACCAGGTAGTTCAGCTCGTCGAGTGTGACCTGGCCGTCGCCGCGGGGGTCTCCATATTCCACATCCCCCTGTGACGGCGGGACCGGTGTCGTGCTTCCCGGCGCAACATAGGCCACGTCGTCCACATGCAGGCCCAGGTCCAACTCTAGGCCCAGCCTTCCATAGACCGTGACCAGCGGGATGCCGAAAATGTCGACCTCCCCGCCCAGATCGAGGAAGATCTGACCCTCGAATCCCACCTGGAACTGGTCCTTGTCGCCGATGAAGAACCCGTCCAGCAGGTTCGATGAATGGTCGATGTTGTGCCCGGTCAGGCCGCTGGAATTGATGCCCAGATCGATGTTGGCGAAGAAACCGATCGAACCCCCGATGTCGGCGGTCACCGACGCGTCGGCAAAACCGATGCTGAAGATCGGAATGGTGATCGAAGGGCTGGTCAGGGACGCGGAAACCTCGACGTGGCCATTGTCGCCGGGCTTGAACTCGATCAGCGTCACGTCTTTGCCCAGGAGAATGTTGACGATCGACGACGTCGGGTTTGCCAGCACGGGAATCGAGATGCCGTAGTTGTTCTGCAAGTCGGAGAGAAAGCTTTGGAATGGCGACTGCTCGGCCGGCGTGCCGCCCTGCCCGGCCTGGCTGGGCTGCGTGCCCGTGTTGGGCGCGGTGTTGAGATAATTGCTGAGGTTCAGCGTCCCGCCGCCGGTCAGGGATGAGAGTTCGTTGATCACGTTCGCGATCTTGAAGAGCAACGCGAACCCCGGTATCCCCGTCACGTCGCCCAGTATCTGCGCCGGTGTCTCGTTGATCAGGGGCAACTGGTAATTCAGCAGGTCGATGAGCTTCTGCGGCAGCGGGTCGTACTGCTGGATATTCTGAAGCAGTGGCCCAATGATGCCGCTGATGAAATCGCCCAACTCGAACTGCACCGGGCTGAAGCCGTCGGCCGGATCCGTGGAGTTGCCCGTGCCGAAATAGAATGAACCGGGATTGGTGGGATCCCAATGTGCCTTGAACTCGGTGGCCGCGCCCGGGCCGCCGTTGCCCAGGTAGAACCCGATCGGCAGGTCGAGTGATGCGCCGCTGCCGGGCAGGAACTCGGGCTGCGCCACCGCGCTGATGTTGTTGGCCAGATCGCCCGGCCCGATCTTGCCGCCCGGCCCCTGCGGGCTCACCAGGTCCAGCCCCATGTTGAACGTGACGTTGCCGGTTCCGTTGGAGACGCCATAGCTGACCGGCCCGAAGTTCCCGCCAATCTTGTTGAACGTGGCATTGATCCCGGCCGACAGCGACACTTCCGGATTGGCCGCCGTGCTCCTATCGACCAGATAGAAGCCATTGCTCTTGTCCAGCCCGAACTCGAGGTTGGCGTTGAACTGCACGCCGACGTTGACGTTTCCGTTCAGCGTGAACAGGTTGCCGCCGAAGTTGAACGGCTCGGCGATTCCCGCGACATTGTAATGGAAATTCAGCAGGTAATGGAACGTCGCCGTGCTGGGGCTGTTGTCGGGCTGCGGAGTCAGCGTCACCGATGCCGGGTCCAAGCCTGCCTTCGCAATCGCCCCCTGAACGGCGCTGTCAAACGCCGCCGGCGTGCTGTCCCCCGCGCTGATGATCGCCTGGAAGAAACTGGTTCCCTTGGAAATGAAGTCAAACACCGACTTCAACGCCGAACCTACCAGCGGAATGTTCGTATTCAACAGCGGCAGATTGGCCCAGCCGTTGATCAGGTTGATCACCGCCTGAATCCCCGCGGTGGCGTCCGATGCGCTGTAATTGCTCCCCGGCGACAGGTCGCCCAGGTTCTGCGGCGTGACGACGGCGGTGCCGGGTTTGGAAATGTCCGCCCACGCAATCGTGATCTGCGGGCCGCTCCCCGGCGATGGCAGGCCGGTCAGCGGGAACACCACCTGCGCCTTGCCATCCGTCGTCGGCGTTCCCAGCGCCGTGGCCGGCGGGTTGGCCTGCAACTTGGTCAGCGTGATCTGCGTCCCCGATCCGCCCGGCACCACGAACGGCACTGCGATCGTCGCGTTGTTCGCCGCATTGACCGCGCTGCTGATCGAGGCGCTGCCCCCGGCGATATCGACCTGCAAGTACCCCAGCGAAGCACTCGCGTCGATGGTGCTGGTCTGCTGCACTTGGAATCCGGCCGACAGGCTGCTCCCCGTGCCGGGAATCAGATAGAACTGGTCGGTGGCCGCCATCCCGTTCTGCAAGGACAGCCCGAAGAGCATCTTCGCCGTATACGTCCCCGTCGCCGCGACCGTGCCCGTGCTCTGGAACCCATCGCCTGAGCCCGGCTCCGTCACATCCACGGACCACTTCAACGATCCGGGAACCGTCTGCGTTTCCGTCAGTCCGAACTCGATGTCGTTGGCCGTGATGCTCACCGTCACGTTGCCCGCCCCCAGCGAGTTGTTCAGCGCGTTCTGCAGATCCTGGACGGTGTTGATGCCGGCCAGGCCGTTCACGATGTTCTGGAACTGCGTACCCAGCGTGATGCCGCTGCCCAGGCTCGATCCGATAAATGCCAGGTTCTCGCCTAGGAATGCCGTGTCGCCCGCATGATTGAGCACGGCCGGCAACGCGCCCAGGCCGTTGAGCACCGCCGTCGGCGTGAGGTTGTTAAACCCAAGGTATTGGGTCAGTGCCGCGTCGCTGAGCGTGAACGTCTGTGCCTGCGTGATGTTCGCCCAGGACACGCCCAGCGTGCCGGAAACGGCCGACAGCGCCGGCAGGTTCGTCGTCAAGGGCAAGGATGCGGTCGCCGTGCCGGACACAACCGGCGCGGCCATCGCATTCAGATTCGCGCCGGTCATCTCTGTGGATGAGATGATGCCTGGTGTCGGCGGATTGTCGGTCTGCGGATCCTTCAGCGCCAATGTCGCACTGCCGGTGATGCCGGCCGTGCCACCGGTGATCGTCACGCCGAGGAAGCCGAGATTCGTGTTCCCGCTCAGCGCCGCCGTCGCCGCAACGCTGGCGTTCAGCACCGGGCTTCCGGTATCGACGATGAAGAACTGATTGGCCGTATTCACCCCAAACGTGACATTCGTCGTCGCCGTCGTCGTCACGGTCATCGAACCAGTAACGGGCAGATTCAGTTGCGACGCGATTCCCAGCGTTAGCGGCAGACTCTGGCTGGAACTGGTCGGCAGACTCAGCGTGAAGCGGATGTCGTTGACGCTGGCCGTCATGCTCGCGTGGGCCGCGCCGACGCCCGGCAGGTTCTGCAAAAGCGTGAGCAACTGTCCGACGGTGCTGAACGCCAGCACCTGCTGGTTCTGGGCGTTGGTGGTTGCGTCGGTGTGATTGGTCAGGGCGTTGGTCAAGAGTTGCTGCACATTGAGAACCGTGCCGAACGACTGGTTCAGCAGCGGCAGGGCGGCCATGAACGGGTTCTCGCCGCCGATGTTCGTCGCGGTCGCCTCGGTGATGATCTGTACCAGGTTGTCCAGTCCGAGGCTGTACGTGGTCGGCAGGATGTTCTGATAGGCCGCCAGTTGCGACAGCATCGCATCGGTGTTGAGCGTCGATGTCGCCGTATTCGGCTTGGTGAGGTCGCCCCAGTTCACCGTCAGGCTGTGGGCCGTGGGCGCCAGCGCGGCGTTGAAGTTCACCGTGAACATCGTCGGCCCCGCTTGCGTCGCTGTCGTTGCCACCAACGCGGATATCGGCGTCGAGTTGAGCTCCGCGAGGGTAACCCGTCCGGGCTGGCCCGGCGTGCTCTGGTCGATGAGGCTGAAGCCGAATGTCGGCGACAGCGAAGCCGAGCCTCCCGTGACGGCAAGGTCGACCACGCCCAGCGACCCGGTCGGGTTCAATGACACCCCCGCCGTGCTCGTGGATATTTGTAACGCATCGTTGGTATCAACAACGTAGAAGACCGCACTTGATGAGTTGGTGTCCCAGTACGCGCCGATCGTCAACTGGAAATCCAGCGTTGCATTCAGCGACAGCGAGCCGGTGACCCCGAGATTGATCCCGTACTGCCCGGCCACGGGGATCTGGAAACCCGTCGTGGTGTTGAAATGAACATCCAGTTCCAGGTCATCCGGGTTGTCCCGGCTGGCAGTCACCGCGATCCCGTCCCCGAGCCCGACCCCGCCCTCCAATCCGGCCGCGAGGCTTGCCAGCGAAGCATACGTCGGCGCCAGCCGGTTCAGCAGCGACTTAAGCGCGGCGCCGGGATCGTAAGCCGTGGCCAGTCCGGTGCCGGCCAGTGGGAGGTTCCGGCCCAGCGCCGATGAATCGTCGAGCTTCGATACCCATGCCGCCATCCCCGCAGCATTCGTGGGCAGCAGCGCCCCGTCGATCGCGGCCAACAGCGCCGCGTCGTGCGTGCCACTGAGCACGAGGCGGCGCTCCAGCGCTTCACTCGCGTGCCCGCCACTCCTGGACCGGTCCTTGCGTATGCACCGCTTGAAGTGCCGTTGAGGTGCGTGGTACGACATCAATACTCCTTGGTGACCCGACAGCCACCACAAACCGCCGTCTCAAGACGCCAAGTGCCCGACGCCAACTTGAATCGCGATCACACGGATTTCTGTCGTGAATGCTATTGCTCGCGCCCGCACAGAAACAAATGACACTCCCGTAACCACGCTTTGGCGTGCAATCCCGTCCCAAGCAGCGACGGGTCCGCTGCCTTTGACCGGAATGGCAAACGCCTTCCCTGCCGGCCTGCAACCCCACGCCCCGGCCCGCTCCACAGAGACACAGTTGGCGACACGGAATCTACTGTCTGATATTCCACCAGCGCAATCGCCGGTTGTTGCGTCCGGATGTCCCTTCGGTATGCTCGTTTCCATCCCACGTCTCAATTGCCTTCTGCTGGGACTGTTCGCAACCTTCATCTGCATTCTCGCTCCCCGGCCGCTGGCGGATACGCGGCCCAATTTCGTATTCATCCTCATCGACGACCTCGGCTGGTCCGACGTCGGCTGCTTCGGCTCCAAGTATTACGAGACCCCCAGCATTGACCGCTTCGCTGCCACCGCGATGCGCTTCACCGATGCCTATGCGGCCTGTCCGGTCTGTTCCCCCACGCGCGCCTCGATTCTCACGGGCAAAGATCCCGCAAGACTTCATCTCACCGACTACATCCCCGGCGAGGGCAGCCTGCCAGCCGGCAAGATGCTCATTCCCAACTGGACCAGGGCTCTCCCGGAGTCCGAAATCACCATCTCACGCGTGCTTCAACAGGCCGGGTATACAACCGCGTCCATCGGGAAATGGCACCTGGGGCCGAAGGAAGCCACGCCGGACAAATACGGCTTTGACGTCAACGTCGCCGGCGGCGCCTTCGGCCACCCGCCCGACTATTTCTTCCCCTACGGCAAACCGCCGTAACAACTGCCGCACATCAGCCAGTCGGGCAACAAGGGCGAGTACCTCACCGACCGCCTCACTGACGAGGCGGAGAAGTTCGTGATATCCGCGAAAGACAAACCATTCTTCCTCTACTTCGCGCACTACGCCGTCCACACTCCCCTGCTGGCCAGGCCCGATCTACTCGAAAAGTACCAGGCGAAGCAACCGGTCGATGAACAGAAGAACGCGGCCTACGGCGCCATGGTCGAGAGCGTCGACCAGAGCGTAGGCCGGATTCTCAAGCTGCTCGACAACCTCAAGCTGGCCGACCACACGGTTGTGGTCTTTTTCTCCGACAACGGCGGCCTCTGGCCGCAGGCCACGAGCAACCGCCCGCTGCGCACAGGCAAGGGCTTCGCCTACGAAGGCGGAATCCGCGAACCGCTGATCATCCGCTGGCCGGGCGTCACCAAGGCCGGGTCTTCCTCCGACACGCCGGTCATCTCGATGGACTTCTATCCCACGATGCTGGAAATGGCCGGGCTCAAGGGCAATGCCGAGCACAACAGGCAGGTTGACGGCCTGAGCATCGTCCCTCAGCTCAGGCAAACCGGCGAGACCCAGCGCGATGCGCTCTACTGGCACTATCCACCTGCTCAGTGCGTACCTGATCTTTGGCCGGGATTGGAGGCTTCTGGCCTCTCCCAACGAGATACGTGACGGTGGCGACCAGAGCCTGGCGAACCTTGCTGAGGCATTGATCCGGGGTATGCAGGCGAAGCTGGGCGATCTTCTGGTCGCGCTCCAGCAGGGTTTTCTCCAGTTCCGCGATCCGTTGCCGGTACTTCTCCTCCATAGTCCCGAGTTGCTCGCGGAGGATGAAGACCTCCTGATAGCACTCCATGACCCAGGCGGTGGAGAGGCCGTCCAGATGGGGACGCTGGTGGCGATGGGGGCATTCCCTGCCCGCGGGCGCGTCCGTGCGGCGAGTCATCTTCTACTCCGATTGCAGGGTGAGGATCTGCCAGTTCAGGTCTGAAAGCTGCTGGATCAACTGTTTGAGTTTCTTGTGCCGCTCGGTCA
>JBEKVL010000344.1:0-6962 GCA_049514055.1 Tepidisphaeraceae bacterium
GCTGTCCCGGGTTTGTGCGAGGAGCGGACGGGCGACGAGCATGACGGACCCCGACATGCCTCCGATGCTGTTTCCTTCGCCACCGATCCACTTGTGTGGAATGTGGGATGAACGACATTATGGGTAGAATCGTTCATGAACGCTTGTCCGGGCCGTAGTTCATTGATGTCCACTAGCTGCGTCCCCGTCTCGTTCTCCGAAAAAATGGGGACGGCCGTAGGGACGAGTTAGAATCGCTTTAGCGGATTCGAATCGCGATGGGTATTACTGGACAAACCGCTCCGTTGTATACTACGGGGCAACAGGATCCTCTATGCCACAACAAAGCGCCGGTACTTTCTAGTGCGAGCACTGCGGCCACAAGTTCAAGTGGAAGACGTCCATCGCGGGTAAGAAGGCCAAGTGTGTTTGCGGGCAGGTCATCGTGGTTCCAAAGATCGAGCCGACCGAGCCGGAAGAAGACGGCTTGTATGATCTGGCCGAGGCGCCGCCGGTCGCGGCGGTCCCGGCGGTGGCGGTGGCGGCGGAGCCGCTGAACTATGAGCCGCAGCGCCGCGACCGCTTTGCTGCTGCGTTGATGACGCACCCGCCGCGCGATGTGTACCTGCCGCTGGGGTTGCTGATCACGGGTTTCGTCGCCATGGGGGTGTGGGCGATCATGCAACCTCACGCGTCGCCGGCCCTGCTCGCGATCATCGCCGTCCTGGCCGTGCTGGGGACCGTGATCAAGACAGGCCTACTGATTGCGGCGGCGATTGCCGTGGCGTCCGGGATCGGGGTCAGCTTCGGCACGCTTCGAACCGCGATTCTAAAATTCGCCGCGATCATCGTTGTCACCGACGCCGCCATCCTCTGGCTGGAGGTCGTGATGCAGGCAACTGGGGCCGTGCGGCCGGGGCGGTTCTCGTTGCTTACCGTGTCTGTCAACCTGATGCTGGCCAGCGGAATCATCGGCTTTCTGTGCCACTATCTCTTCCAAATGGACCGTGATGAGACGGCACAGGTTGCCTTGCCTTTGGCGGTTCTCTCGCGGCTAGCGGGATTCCTCCTCAAGGTTCTGCTCGTGGCAGGTCTCACCGCGATGACCGCGCGGATGCGTCCGCTGCCCGCGCCTGTACCGGCGGCAACGACGACGATGCCAGTGGCCGGCGCGCCGGCGGCCAGCCCGGGAAACGCGGCCGACCGTGCCCTGGCGGAACACATCGCCAAGAGCCGGCTGATACGGGAGGGCCAGGAACAGGTCGGGCAGATCGGCCGCACACGGGGCCACCGCGACCTGGTCGATCGCGCCCAGGCGGCGGGGGCCAAGAAGATCTACTTCGACATGGAGCCTGCCATGCACGGGCTGCCGCTCCGGGTGTACGTCGAGCTTCCGGCCGATCCGGCCAAGCGCGCCGCGTGCTTCGCGGCGCTGGTTTCCATCTGTCAGGACAATCAGTACACGCTCGTCCCCGCAACCTGCAGCGACAAGGGGCAGCGATTTGTTACGGTGATTCTGGGAAAGTAGAGGGTGGCATATGAGGGGACACGAGAGAACCAGGCATGCGGCCGATTACTGCCCGGGCAGCTTGCGGGAGTGCCTGCTCGACCGGGAACGACGGATGATCCGGAAGAATGTGTGGCAGATCGTCCTGGCACTGCCCGGGATTCTGTTTGATGTTGTGTTTCTCAGTGGCATCATCTGGCTGCTTGGGCCGCTTGAATGCGGGGTGGCCTGGAATCGCGTGTTTTTCTCGTGCATTCCGGGAACCCTGCTCCTGTTTTGGTGGGATGACACGTCGACTTCTGAATCGTGGACGACCGACGATGCAAGATGGGTCGAGGGAAGCATAACCTCGGGCGGCGGACATCTCTTGATCAACAGTGGAATGTCGCGCGGCCCTGCCCAAGCCGATTTCTGCACGCAACTGTTGACCGCCGTGCTTCTGCTGGGGCCGCGGATGTTACGCGGGGCAATTGGCAAGCTCCGGGTGGCCCGGAGGTTCGGCGAGGAAAATTGCGAGCGGGCGGAGCAGGTGTTGCGGCAGATCGCGGCGGTGGATCATGCGGTTGCGGTGCGGAGCCTGGTGTGGCCGCAGGAGCAGTTGGTGTTGCTGCGGACGCTGGCATACCTGCGATTCTACGGTTGGATCGAAGCCTCTGAGGACACCGAGCGCGTGTGGCTTCCGGCCGAAATCAGAAGTCTGATGGAGCATGTTCCAGGGTGACGGGCAGTCGCATGTGACAATGCAACCCGCGGAATCGGAATCGATGACGTGCCTCCAGGGTTCCTGCTGGTGGAGTCCCCTTTCCCGGATTCCGCCGGTGAGGACACCGGCGGCACTACATGCGATTGCCCCGCCTTTCCAACCCTTCCCCAGCCGGCGGGTATCTATGGGCAGCAAACGTCTGAATGCCCTTTCCTTGGAGACCTCGCGATGCGACGACGACTCATTTACCCGCTGTTGATGGGAGCGATCGTGGCCTTCGCGGCCACGCGACATGTCTTTGCCGCCGAGGCAATCGATCCGGCGGCCGCCCGTTCGAGATCACCGACAAGGTTCTCGAAGCCGACGTCCACACCAGGACCCACGCCCGCCACATCGGCATCGCCCTGAAGTCGTCGGTTGTAACGCCGGCCGTAGATGACCGGTAGGGTATTATCATGCGTGGTTCAGTTCGTAATCATGGCCGGGTTCTGTGGGTGCTGGCCACCCTCCTCCTGGCGGCGTCGCTGGGCCTGGCCGGCTGGATGGTACACGCCAACTGGATCGACACCGCCGGCCTGACGGAGCTGCCCCGGTGGACGCCGAAGCACATCGCCCATGATCCGCACGAGTTCATCCGGCTCTGCCAGAACCGCATGAACGAGACGGTGCAACGTGCCGAATTGGCCGCCGCCCAGCTTGCCCGGCGGCGGGTCGAGGTCGCCAGCGCGGCCGACGATTCGCAGCCGCAGCTTCGCCTGGCGAGTCAGAAGCGGTTGGAACTCAAGGCGCTGTACGAATGGGCCCAGGCAACAGGTCGCTGGCCCGTCCGCTACGGCGATACTCAGTTCGACCAGCAATCCCTCAAGGCCGCACTCATCGGCACGACTCGCTACATGCAGGCCCTCCGAGGTGCCTCCGGACAGATCCCGCAATCGCTGGCCACCATCGACGCCCGGCTCAAGAAGCTGGAAATCATACGCCGGGAGATTGACGCTTGCAGCGCCGCCGGACGGGCGGACCTGGAAAAGCAGCCGCCGCTTCCTCAGGAGAACATCGACGCACTTTCGCGCCTTGGCGAGCGGATCGAGGGCCTGCGGCGGTCGCTCGATGAACTCGCCCGGCCCTTGCCGGTCCAGGTTCCGCACGATGCGCCCGTCGCCTCCTTCGACGAGGACGAGTTCACCAGGGCCCTGGCCGATGATCGTTGACCGCGCCGGTTCGGAGTTCACGCTCAGCGTGTCTTGCGGGCGCAGAGAAGCTGAAGCTTGAACTTCGAACCCGGAATCAGCACCGCCCGCCGATGCAATCCTTGCATCTTTTCCCCGCTTGGGAGCTACATTTCACCCGTGAGCGCCAACGCCACGATTCTCCGCGCCTTCGTCGCCCGCCTGCATCGGCGGCTGGTGGCGGTACGGCTGCTCGAAGGCGCCGGCCTCGGCCTGCTCGGCGGTTCATCGGCGGCCATGATTGTCGTGGGCTCCCTGCTCTGGGAGGGACGCAGTGTCGGCTGGCCCGCGGTCGTCCTGCCGTCACTCGGAGCACTGACCGGATTGGTCTGGGCCTGGACCCATCGGCCGTCGTCCATCATCGCGGCCGAGGAGGCCGACCGCCAACTCCATCTCGCCGACCTGCTGTCGACCGCGTTCGCCCTCGTCCGCAAGCCGGGCCTCGCGGACGGCGATTTCGCCCGAACTGTCTTGGGTCTGGCTGATGCCCGCTGCGGCTCGGCCTCGCCGTCGCAGGTCATCCTCGGCCGGCTGGGCAAACGCGCCTGGGGCGCCATCACGCTTTCCATCATGCTGGTGGGCGGCCTGGGGCTGCTATCGGCCAATCCGCTCGAAGGCGATCCGGCCGTCGCCTCCTCCGACGGCGTCGGCAGCGCCACCTCGCCCGCTTCGCGCACTGCCCTGCTCATCGCCGCCGCTCCCGGCGGCGTCAGCCCGATGGTGGCCGATCATCCCACCGGTACCAGCGACGATCCCGCGGAAAGCGAACCCGAGCACGCCGGTACATCCAAACACACCGCCGGTAACGGCGGCAGTGCGTCCAACAACGCCGGCGGCGGCGCCGGCTCGGCCCAGACCAATTCCCACGCCAACACGGACCCGGCCCACTCTGGCGGCACCAACGCTACGCAACACAACCAGACCGGTGACACCGCCTCGGGCGTCGGCGCGTCCGGCGACAACCCGGGCGTGCAGGGTTCAACCGGCTCTTCCCGAACCGGCGGCCACCGAATCGCCCGTGTGCCGCCATGGCACAGTCCGGACTGGCCCGCCGTTTCCGAGCAGGCCACCCAGGCCGTCCACTCCGGCCAGATTCCTCCGGCCTATCACGACCTCGTCCAGAAATACTTCGAGCGCCAGTAGGACAGACATTCCTGTCTGTCATCCCCACACATTCCTGTCTGTCAGCAGAGAGAATAGTCTTTATTATCGGATGCCGATTTCTTACAATGCCATGACCTCAGACGTGGGTGGCTCGCTGTTGGGGGCCACTGGGGCAAATTGCACAGATTTCTCCATCAGCAGAGGTTGCGATGGGCAGGGATTCGAGGAATTTCGCGCAAGGTTTGGTCTCCTGGAACGCTTATTCACATAGATGTGCGTGGGTCTGACTCGCCGGTCGCGAGCCAGCGGCCGTCATGTGCAATCGGCAACATTCAACAAAGGAGCTGAGATGTCTCTCTCGATTCTTCTCGGCGGTTCGCGCCGCCGTAGGATATGCCAACCTACAGTCACACACCATACGCAGGCTTCGAAGACCTTGCGCCGCATCACTCGCGCGGCCGTCACCACCATCGACTCGCTCGAACCGCGCCAACTCCTCTCTTCGGCCAGCCTCACTCTCCACACCGCCTACATCCGCCTCGACCCCGACGACGCCGATATCGTCCAGGTGTACGAATCGGCCACACCCACCGGCACGCCCGAGCACACGTACACCCGCTCCGATCTCACCTCCCTCGTCATCCGTGGCACCACTGGCGACGACACCCTCACCATCGACTACTCCCACGGCACGCCACTCAAGGATGGCGTCCTCGCCTACAACGCCGGCGATGGCGAGGACACGCTCACACTCGTCGGCCGCTCCGCCATCCGTGCCACCATCGCTCCCACGACGGCCAACAGCGGCGACATCAAGGGCTACCTCCAGCACTTCGCCTACGCCGGCGTCGAATCCATCGAGGCGTCCGACTTCAGTGCCGTTACGCTCACCACACCCAGCGCTGCCGACGACATTACTCTCGACCGCACCTCGGCCGGCGTGGCCGAGATCTCCAGCTCCGGCAGTTCTCCCACTTTCCCGGCCATCTCCATCGACGCCGGCATTCCCAAGATCGTCCTGGACCTCGCCACGAATGACGCCTCCTCCGCCACCGTCTCCCTCACCTGTTCGCGCCCGACGCCATAGTGGACCACCTTTGGTCATACGATGCACTTGCGAAGAATCCAAAACCGACGTCTCCGAACGCAGGCGTGGGGATAGCGGACCACAAGACAATGCATGAGCAACAGCGGATCTACGTTGGCAGCACCTCTTCCGGGCACGGAGTTCTGGTGGACACGCACACACTCCAGTTCTACCGTGGATACGCTCGGTACATATGGTAGCGGTGGCGCGAGCCACAGATTCGATCGTCGTTCTGCAATCCTCCGTTCTAATTGATCAGACTGGGGACACAATGATTCGATTCAGCACCATCAGCCGGTGGACCGTACGTTGCGTTACGGTAGCCTCCATCGGAGCCGCGTTGATCCTTATTTCGGCGGCGTGGCTGAGGAGCCGCTGGCGGTGCGATGAGATATGGAGAAGGTCGGGCGCTGATATGCTTCAGTTTGACAGTAGCTCTGGCTCGCTCGGGTTAGCGTTCTATCACTACTTCAATAATGAACGATGCCTGGCCAAGCCAACGATGCGGCCCACGCCGGCCATTTGGGGGCTACTGACAGAGCCCAAGCCACTGGCACTCCGGCCATCGGGGAATCATCGGGGCTTCCGCTCGCATTTCGATTTGGGAGGCTTTGTCTGTGCGTCGGGTTCCAACCAGAGCGTCCGGGGCTGGTACGTCATCGCTCCCTGGTGGAGCGTCTGGATGCCGATGGCCATCGTTACTGTGCTCGCTGGCATGCGACTCCGGCCAACGAAACAGCCCCGACTTGGGTTTTGCCTGACCTGCGGTTATGACCTCCGCGCCACCCCCGACCGCTGCCCCGAATGCGGCATGGCCGTGGCACACAAACCCGATGCCTTCCCGAGATCATCTGGCCTTTGAGCAAATGGGGTATTCAGTTGACTCCAGTATCCCCCACCTGTAGTGTCGCTGGCCAATGAGCGAGGATTATCCGCTGTGCTGGTCCACCGAGTTCTAGGTGGCTTAAATGAGGTTAAAATGATGCCGGATAAGATACATTTAGGAATAGAAACAGTGTATCGCGAGCGCGACGTAAGGCCGAAATGTGGTCGGATTTGCACGTCGGCGCGCGCCGCGAGCGCGGCGGACAGATTGGAGAGTCCAGGCGCAACGCTCACGCGGCGCGCTGCAACGTGACGACAGGCAGATGGCGATGGCCACCGACGTAGTCAACTTCGAGCTTCAACCGCACGCCGGGCGCGCCCTTGACCAGCATCACCGGCTTAGCCCGATCTTCGCACTTCCCACCCCAGAACCTCGATAGGACGCTGGAAACGCGGAAAATGGTCACGAGGTCTTCACCACAGCCTCCTTTCCCTGCTCCTCCGGCAGGAGCAGTTTCCCGCTGCGGATTC
>JBEKVL010000345.1:0-6948 GCA_049514055.1 Tepidisphaeraceae bacterium
GTTCAAACTGGTCAGCCTCGACATCATCCGCCTGCTGGTGCTCATCGCCACGCTGTTTGCCACCAGCAAGTCGATCTACGAGGAAATCGAAGACCGGACCATGCTCACGCTGATGAGCAAACCGGTGCAGCGCGTGGAAGTGCTGGTCGGCAAGTATCTCGGCATCATTCTCGCGGCCGCCCTGATGATGGCGGCGCTCGGGCTGGTGCTGTGCATCGCCACATGGTGGCGCATTCCCACCGACTATCTGATTCCCGCGAGGTCACTGGACGATGTGCAGGCCCGCGAGTTGCTGGGATTGCGCCAGATGCATCTGGCCGGAATTCCGCCCGCGCTGCTGCTGGACTGGATGCAGATATCCGTGCTGGCGGCGATCGGCGTGGCGTTGTCGGTGCGGGTGTCGCTCGTGGTGAACCTGCCCATCGTCATCATCCTCTACATCCTGTGCAACCTTACCCGGTTTCTGTATCCGGTGGATCGCGAATCAGTGCCCACGAAGGTCTTTGCCTTCGCCGCCTCGACCGTGCTCCCGGCGCTGGAGTTGTTCGACATCCGCGACAATGTCGTGCATAAGAAACTGGCCATCGCCCAGTTCTCCGCCGAGCCCGGGGCACTGGCGCTCTCCACGGTCTGGGGCTATGTTGGATTCGTCGGGCTCTACGCGGTGGTCTACGTCTTCTTCGTGCTGACGCTGGGCATGTGGCTGTTCAAGAACCGCGAACTGGGCGGGGCGGAAGGATAAACATTCCGCTACAACCCCACGCTTCGCTCCCCGTGGCTGCTGCGGTAGATTCCTTCGATCATCTGCATCAGACTCACGCCTTCCGAGGCACCGGGCATGGCTGTGGCCTTGCCGCTGATGCACTCCTTGAAATGCCGGCAGAGGGCGGCGTGATGGACGAGCTTGGGGCCTTTCAACGGGTTTTCTTTGCACTCGCCTTTGGCGTTGAAATCGTGGTAGAGAACCGCGCCGGCGGGCGTGTAGACCTCGATGGCGCCGGCCGTCCCGTATACCCGGCAGGCGGTGCCGTTGGCGCTGGCGGGCTGGTTCAGCGCCCAACTCGCGGCCAGTTCGAGCGAGCGGCCATCTTCGAAGCGGACCATCGCGAAGGCCGCATCGTCCACGTCAAACGGCACGCCGACGGGGCCGGCTTCGTTGAAGCGGTGATGGGTCACGCCGAACACGGCCGCCGGACGGGGCTGGCCCATGAGGAACCAGGCCAGGTCGAGCATCTGAATGCCCGTGTCGGCCAGGGCGCCGCCGCCGGACTTATCCTTTTGCGTGTACCAGCCGGTTCCGGCCGGCACGCCGCGGGTGCGCGTCCAGACCGCGCGAACATGGTAGACATCGCCGGCGAATCCCTTGGCGATGGCGGCTTTGGCGGCCTGTTCGTGCGGGCCGAAACGACGCTGGAAGGCGTACATCAGCGTCTTGCCGTATTTCTGTGATTGTGTCTGGAGTCGTTTGGCCTCGGCCGCCGACAATGCCGGGGGCGTCTCGCAGAGGACATGTTTCCCGGCCTTGAGGGCGGCCGTGGCGGTGGCCGCGTGCATGTGGTTGGGCAGACAGATGCTGACCGCATCGATCTCGACATCCTTGAGGAGGTCCAGGGCATCGGCGTATTCCCGCGCCACGGAGAACTCGGCCATGAGTTTCTTCCGCCGCTCGGGGATGAGATCGGACACGGCGACGATTTTGAACCCGCCGGCCGCCAGATATCCCCGGGCATGCTGCTGCCCCGGCCATCCCGCTCCAATGATTCCAACACGAACAGTCTCGGCCATGGACTTCAACTCCTTTTGAAATCGCGGCCGGCAGTGTACACGCGATCAGGAAAAAGCGGAAACCACCGCGCCAACACGTTATGCCGCGCGGACCGTCGATTCGGCAACTGTCTGGTCGACGGGGTCGACGGCCAGGCGTTTGACACGAGAGCCGATCCAGGTGAACAGTTCGTAGGGAATCGTGTCGGCGATCTCGGCCAGCCGATAGGCGCTGGCCGGCGAGAGCGGGTCGGAGTCCAGGACGGTGACCTCGTCGCCGGGGAGGGATTCGGGGATGTGCGAGAGGTCGATCGTGGTGTAGTCCATCGATACCCGGCCCAGGACGGGGGCGGGGCGGCTGTGGACGATCATGGTTGCGCGGTTGGAGAAGGCGCGGCAATAGCCGTCGGCGTAGCCCACCGGAACCAGGCCCACGCGCATGTCGCGCGGGGCGATGAAGGTCTGGTTGTAGCCGACGGACTGGCCGGTGGGGATGTCGCGGATGTTGATCAGCGGCGCTGTCCACTTGAGGGCCGGGCGCAGGGGACGATCAACGCTGGGGCGGAGGGTGGGGTCGAGGCCGAGAACAGCCAGGCCGGGGCGGACCATGTCGAAGTGGGCGGCCGGGTGGAAGAAGACCGCGCCGGAATTGGCGGCGTGGCGGAGGATGTCGGGATGTGCGGCGGCCAGAGGATCCGTGTTGCGGCGGAAGCGGTGGATTTGCTCGAGCGTGTGTGGGCTGGCGGGGTCTTCGGAACTGGTGAAATGCGTGGCCAGGGCGGCCAGATGCAACGAGGGCTGGTCGAGGATGGCGGCGACGACGCGGGGCAGATGTTGTTCGGCGCAGCCTTCGCGGCAGATGCCGGTGTCGAGCATGATCTGGACGGGCGTGCAGCGGCCCAGCGAGGTGGCGATGCGGGCGACGTCGGCGACGGCATGGACCGAGACAAGGGTGAGCGTGTGGCCGGCCCGGATGGCGGCTTCGAGTTCGTGGCGATGGAGCCCGGCGTGGGTGTGTTCAACCGGCCGGAGAATCTGGATGGGAACAACGGACGGGGTGAGGGCGAGTGCTTCCTCGATGGTGGCGACGGCGAGGGCATCGACGGCCGGTGCTTCGAGGCGGCCGGACGTGAAGTTGGTGAGCGCGTCGGCGACAATTGTGGCGCTGTGGCCGTAGGCGTCGGCCTTGACGACGGCGCAGATCTGGGTGAGCGGATCGAGGTGCCGGCGGAGAATGCGCACGTTGTGCAGGAGCGCGGAGCGGGAGACGACGACACGCGGGTGGAGGGCAGAGGGGGCTTCCATGCGATACTCACTTGGGCCGAGTCCGTTCGGCCGTGGGGGAAGTATAACATGAGATTTGGGATTTCAAATTTGAAATCTCAGATTTCAAATTTGAAGTTGCGGGGGGAGGATTGAGGGTTCAGAGGCAAACGAATGCTCTGGGCAGGAGTCCATCATCCCAACGTCAGGCCGCGAAGGATCGAACTTCAACCTGGACGCCCGCCTTGGCGGCCGCTTCCGCCTGCTTGAGGAGTTTCGCGGCGATCTGTTCGTCGACGATAGCCGTTGAGAATGGAATCGCCGACCAGCAACACGCGCGGCCGTTTCACGTCGACAATCTTCGCTTTTTCCATCCGCCGGCCTTTGCCGTGGGCCTGGATCCGCGCGTCGGACTCCGTGGGCGAGGGTCGGGCCGGTCCATCCGCCGCGCATGCCGCCAGCGGGGCGAGCAACACAGCAACGGCGGCAAGAAGGGGATACGTCATGGATCAAGGCAACACCGATGGCGAATGAATTTGCCGGCAAGTTTTCCACCCCTGGGTGCCGATAATAACTCCAGTAACAGGATTCCACCCGGCCGTCGGCGCGCGGCCTCCATTGTTCGTCGCGTTTGGCAATGGGTCATTGGTCATGGACTCGACACAGCCCGTTAAATCCGCAGCAACCAGCCCCTGTGGCGGCTGGACCATCATGTTCGTCTGCGCGGGCATCGCCATCATCGCCGCCTGCGTCCTCATCCCCGAGGCCGACGAGAACCAGCGGTTGCTCTGGCAATCGGAACGTCTGCGGCTTGACCTCGAGCACCTTCAGAAGGAAGTGGCCATCAACGAGGAGTTCGTGAAGCATGTCGCTGAAGACCCCATCCTCCAGGAGCGGCTGGCCCAGCGCCAGCTCAAGTATGTCCGCCAGGGCACCGGCGTGCTCGATCTCGGCCAGAAGGACGAACTCGGTTCGCACTCCCCGTTCCCGCTGTTGTCCGTGGCTGCCGCACCGCAGCTCGAGCCGCCCAGGACCGTTGGCGGCAAATTCGCGACCCTCTGCCGGGATACCCGGAGCCGCCTCTACCTGATGGGCGGGGCGCTCATGCTGATCGCGCTGGGCCTGGTGCTGGGTGCTTCGGCCAATCGAGAGTGAACCCCCGGGCTCTTGAACTGCTCACTTCCTCACTTGGCCAGCGTGGCCACCAGTCGCCAGGCCAGGTGCGGCGACAGCGCTCGCCGCCGGCCGCGGTTAAACTCGTCCACCAGGCGCTCGAACTTCTCCGAGTACGGCAGCCGGTCCCGCCGGCCGATCTCCTCGCCGAGATGGTCCACCCACCATTGCCTCTCATCCTCGCTGACTTCGGGTGGCCGCGACCGGGCCTCGCCGAGTTTCGGGAGTTTCCCGGCTTTGCGAACGGTCAGGAGCGTTCGCCAGACATTCTCGCGCGTCGGTTTCTCATGCTTGTGCGGTGCGCACACGGTCGCGTACAGCCGCTCGAAATCCGGCGTGTACGGCAGATCGTCGGCCGTCCGGCCAAGCTCCACGTAGGCGCTCACGAGCAGTTCGCGATCGACATTCACCTGCGGCTGGATTCCCGGGAACAGTGCTCCGGGGGACAGCGCTTCGGCCGGCGGAACAGGTGTGGCCGGCGCCGACGGCGCGGCATCGAGTGCGTGATCGACGATGAGGAGCACATGGCCACCCGGGTCGCGGATGGCCGCCCGGTAGCCGCGTGAGCCGGCGACCGGCGGGGATGTGAACTGGATGCCGAGTTGTTCCCGCCGGGCGTGGAGAGCGCGCACGTCATCGACGAAGTAGTAGACCGCTTCGGCCGGGAGATCCGGGTCGCAGTGGAGGATCATTTCCGCCTGTCCGTCCGGCATACGGAGGCTCGCCAGCCGCGACTCTTCGCGGAGCAGTTCCAGCCCCAGCGCCTCGCGGTAGAACTTCACCGCGGCCTTGAGGTTGGGGACGCGCAACACCACCCGGTCAACACGGCGGAACATGGGTGACGAATCTACCACGAATCCTGGAACCGGCGAAGGTCTCTGCGGCTGCGATGGATCATCGCGTTCTGGGCCCGCGATCGGCGATCGCGGCTGCAGGGGGTCTGCCAGAAAGAACGGGCGCGCCCACAACAACGCTGTGGCATGTCTGTCTACAAGTTCAGGAGAACATCATGATGAAGGCGGAACTGAATCGGCGGTCTTTTATGAAGGCGTCCCTGGCGACAACGGCGGCCATGGCCATGCTTCCAGGCGGGCGGGCGGCCGCGGACGCGCCGGCCGTGCCACCCGCCGCGCCGGCGGCCGGGGGCGGACTCCCCCAGGGCAGGCTCGGCAAACTCAGCATCAGCCGCATCCTGCTGGGCGGCAACCTGCTGACCCACTTCACGCACAGCCGCGACCTCAAGTATGTCTACAACCTGGCCGCACACTACAACACGCCCGAGAAGATCCTCGAGACGCTGGCCGTCGCGGAGCAGAACGGCGTCAACACGCTGGTCATCCACACCGTCCCGCAGGCCCTGGGCGTCCTGGCCAAACATCGCAAGCAGGGGGGCAGGATGCAGTGGATCATCTGCACCACGGCGCTGATGGAGCCCGGCATGAAGGCATACGGCGAGTCGATCAAGGAAATGGTCGACATGGGCGTCGACGCGATGTATGTGTGGGGCGTCCATGCCGACACCATGGTCGGCGAAGGCAAGGCCGACCTCATCGCAAGAGCCGTGGAACTTATCCAGGCCCAGAGGATCCCGGCCGGCATCGGCGCGCATCAGCTTCCCGTCATCGTCGAATGCGAGAAGCGGAAGATTCCGGCCGACTTCTACATCAAGACCTTCCATCACGATCGCTATCCCACGGCCAAGCTCAACTACGACTCGAGCTGGTGTCAGAACTCGGCCGAGGTCATTGAGGTGATGAAGACGGTTGAGAAGCCGTGGTTTGCCTTCAAGGTGATGGCCGCCGGCGCGATTCCGCCCGACAACGCGTTCCGCTACGCCTTCGAGAACGGGGCCGATCATGTGTTGGCCGGCATGTTCGATTTCGAGATCGCCGAAGACGTGGGCATCGCGAGCAAGATACTCGCGAACGTCAAGCGCACGCGGCCGTGGCGAAGCTGAACCGCGAATGAAGAGTGCAAAATGAAGAGTGCGAAGCGGGGCGGACGGGGGGATTGATGGTTGCGGAGCATAACTACTACAATATGACATATTTCGTTGTCTGCGCGCGGGCCAAAGGCCGTGACGACTCAGATATCGAGCGGCAGGGACGAGATGTGGACGGAGTTGATGGCGGCGTGGAGGCGGGCGGAAGAAGTTTTTGGGGAAGTTGATGGTTGATAGTCGTCTGTTGGCAGTGGGGCAAAGAGGGGATTGGGTTCGTTTTGGGCGGTGGGGGTGTCTGGGGCCGCGTCCGCTGAAGCGGAGCCTGCGGGGAGAGAGTCGTGGGTGTCGGGATTGGGTTCGTTTTGCGAGGCTTCGTATTTCTTGAGGAGCTTCAAGTAGGTGTTGAGGAGATTGGTATGGTATTGGCGGAGGCGGTGGAGGGCGGCGCCGAGGGGTTCGCCGGTGGTGGGGGTGCCGGGGGTTGGGGGTTTGGGGAAGAAGGAGAGGGCGATGAGGTCGTCGGTGGTGGAGGGAGGGATGACGGGCTTATCGGGGAGGGGCTTGGGATGGCGGCGGTAGGTGTTTTCATGTTCGACGAGGGCACAGTCCTGGCGCCATTTTATGATGAGCGGGTGGCGGTTTTCGTGTTCGGCGAGGACTTTGGCTTCGATTTTGGGGATGCGATTGAGCTTCCAGGAGGTCAGGATGAGCTGCTGGGCGAGGTTGAATTGTTCGACGGATTGGGGGTTAAGTTCTTCGAGGTAGCCTTCGGCGAAGAGGTTGTAGTCGGCGGGGTTCTCGGTGGG
>JBEKVL010000346.1:0-6939 GCA_049514055.1 Tepidisphaeraceae bacterium
CGGGCAAGGCCGGGAAGATCATCCAGGCCGAGGCACAGATTCACTACAACGCCGGCACCAAGGATCCCGCCCCGATCGATCCGCCGGCGGCGCTCGATTGGGATCTCTGGTGTGGCCCGGCCTTCGCGTATGTCGTAGGCCAGCGGTTTCTCGCAATAAATATCGAGGCCCTTGTTCAGCGCGGCGATGAATTGGAGTGCGTGCCAGTGCGGCGGCGTGCCGATGATCACCGCGTCCATGGCCGCCTGCTTGAGCATTTCTTCGTAGAGCTTGAACGTGGCCGGTTTCTTGCCCTGGAGTTTCTCGCAATCGGCGGCCGATTTGTCCAGATGTTCGCTGTCGACATCGCAGACAGCGACGATTTCCACGCCGCCGGCCTTGAGGGCGGCACGAACATCGGCCATGCCATAGCCGCCGCAGCCGATCAGCCCGAGTCGCAGCTTCTTCGGCTCGCTCTCGGCGGCATGGACTCCCGCGGCCAGAACCGTCCCGGCGGCCGCACCCAGAAACTCGCGTCGATTGATTGATGTCATGTGTGATCTCCTATTGACCGATAACGATCTGGAAAGGAAGTGTTGTCCACGCCTATTCTTTCTGCGGCCGGTGCGTTAGATTACACGTAAACCCCGGTAGCGCGGCCTGATCGTGATGTCGGCGCGGGGATGACAGGTAAAGGAAGGAACCCTATGGCTACTGAACAGGAACAGAATGTTGCTAAACTCCCGCCCACTCAACCCGAACCGAACATCGTGAAACTCCCGCAAAAACTCGATGTCCGCAAGATCGGCGACAGCCAGTGGCGCGTGACCTGCCTGATCGGCCGGACGATCATCTTCTATGGCGAGACCGGCGCCGGGGCTCCCCCGTTCACCGTCAACAACGAGTTCACCCAGGCCGACGTTGGCAAGTGGCGCGCCGTCGATCGTGGCCGGCACCTGGTCGTCGGCTTCGGCGGCAAGGTGGCCGTCGCTCCCAAGGAAGGCGGCCAGCCAAACGAAGTCCAGGTGAACTTCGACGGAATCGCCATGGCGCTGTGAGACGGGACAATGAAGATCGAGAAAGAGGTGCAAGGGCAAACCTCTTGCCTCTTTCCTTGCCCTTGATTTCATCATCCGATTTCAGCACTGTTGCGTGATGTTGCCGGCGCACGGCAAAGCAGGTCTCTCTGGAAGATGTGGAACTGGTCCTCGGGAATTGCGACGCCGCTCAGCACGCCGAATGGACGCCGGTTGCGGCGGTGTGTCCGAGATGATTCGACCAGAAAGATGAGCATGTGGGAAGAATAACAACATGAAGCCGTAAGCGCCCGAATACCTACGCCGGTACAAGCTTCGTGTACTCCGCCACAATCGTCTTGCGGCCCAGGCGGGTGAAATTGATCACCAGGCGCGTGTTCTGGCCCACCCTGGAAATCTCCACGATCTGTCCGACGCCGAACATGGGGTGGCGGACCATCTGCAACGGGCGGAAGGGACAGGCGAAGGATGCGTCGTAATTGTCATCGGCTGCTTCCTGCCCAAACCCGCCGCTGTCGGCTGAACGGACGGTGATCAGTTCGCGCGGCATCTCGGCCAGGAACTGCGATTGAATCGTTCGCTCGCGCACGCCGCGAACGACCCGCGTGCGGGCCGTCGAGAAGAACAGGTGCCGCTGCGCCCGGGTGATGCCCACGAAACAGAGCCGGCGTTCCTCCTCGAGCTGCTCGGGATGTTCCTGCACCCGCTGGTGCGGCAGGATGTTCTGCTCCATGGCGATCATCACGACCACCGGAAACTCGAGCCCCTTGGCCGCGTGGAACGTCATCAGGTTGATCGCGCCGCTCTCCTGCAACATGTCGGCGTCGGAGACGAGACTCACGCGGTCGAGATATTCCTCCAGCGAACCCTCGGGATTTTCGGTGTCGTACTCGGCCGCCGAGGAAATCAGTTCCTCGACGTTCCGCAGCGGGCTGGTGTCGCTTTCCGGGTCCGACGCCTTGGTCAGCAGGTCATCCATATCGCTCGCGGCGACGATCTCGGCGACCAGCGCCGCCACCCGGCCGAGTGTTCCTTTCGGCGGCGTCTTCTCCGGGTGCGCCGCCATGTCGCGCCAGACGTTGACCGCCTGCACGAATGCGGCGATCGCCTTGACCGCGCGGGCCTGAAGACTGGTCACGTTGGCCGCATACTGGGCCGTTTGCCAGAGCGACCAGCCCTTGTCCAGCGCCCACACTTGCAGCAGTTTCACGGTGCTGTCGGAGATGCCGCGGGGCGGCGTATTGATGATCCGCGTCAGGGAAATCTCATCGTCCGGGTTGACCACCGCGCGCAGGTAGGCCAGGACATCCTTGATCTCCTTGCGCTGGTAGAACGCCACGCCGCGGGCCACGCGATAGGGAATCTTCTGCCGCCGCAGGGCATCCTCCATCACGCGTGACAGCGCGTTGATGCGGTAGAAGATCGCCATCTGGCTCCAGCCGATGTTCTGTTTCTCGTGCATTTCCTTGAGCACCTCGGCCACGGCATACGCCTCGGCGTGCTCGTCATCGCAGGTGAGCAGGATGGCCTTTTCCCCGGGCCCCTGGTCGGTGAAGAGCCGTTTGTCCTTACGCTGGCTGTTGCGGAGAATCAGTTTCGAGGCGATGTCGAGAATGTTCTGGGTCGAGCGGTAGTTCTGTTCCAGCTTGACGACTTTGGCATCGGTGTAGTCGCGCTCGAAGTCGAGGATGTTCTTGATGTCCGCGCCGCGCCAGGCGTAAATCGACTGGTCGGGGTCGCCGACAACACAGATGTTCCGGTGCTTCTGGGCCAGGGCGTGGGCGATGATGTATTGGGCGTGGTTGGTGTCCTGGTACTCATCGATCAGGATGTACTGAAAGCGGTCCTGCAACTCGTGGAGGATATCCGGATGCGTGCGGAACGCGTGGGCGACGTTCATCAGCAGATCGTCGAAATCCATCGCGTGGTTCTTGTCGAGCAGCTTTTGGTAGTGCTTGTAGACCACGGCGACGAGTTTGCGGAACGGGTCGTATGCCGAAGTCAGCTTGCCGTACTGCTCGGCGGTGAGCAGCTTGTTCTTGGCCGAGGAAATGGCGTGGTGGATCGTGCCGGGGGTGTAGCGGTCGGTGGCCAGCTCGGTTTCCTTGATCGCCAGCTTGATGAGCTTCTCCTGGTCGTCGCTGTCGTAGACGGTGAAGTTGGCGGGCAGGCCCAGTTGCCCGGCGTAGTGCTTGAGAATGCGCAGGCCGAGCGAGTGGAAGGTGCAGATGATCGGCCAGGGCTGGTCGAGCTTTCCGAAATCGCGCAGCGGCCGGTCGACCATGGCGCTGACGCGGTTCTTCATTTCGCCGGCGGCCTTGTTGGTGAAGGTGACGGCCAGCACCGACGCGGGCACGATGCCGTTGGCGATCAGGTAGGCGATGCGGCGGGTGATGACGCGGGTTTTGCCCGAGCCCGCGCCGGCGATGACCAGCAGGGGGCCTTCGGTGTGGGTTACAGCCTGGAGCTGGGGTTCGGTGAGGTCTTGGAGGATTCTGCCGGCATCCATTCCCGCCTCCGATTGATTGCTTGGGGCGTTGCGACGGTAACGCGCCGCTCGGGTCATCCAGGGCGTACTCGCGAAGAATCTTGCCTTGGCGGCCGAAACCAGATCCTTCGCGAGCACGCTCAGGATGACGGTCTGTGTCACGGCAACATCCCCGTGAACACGGCTGCCTCAACCCATCGTCGTCTCCGCCTGTTGGATGACCTCAAACACCTGCTCGGGCGTCTGGGCGGCCAGCAGGTCGCGGCGGACTTTTTCCATGGTCATGAGCTTGCTGATGCGGGCGAGGGCGTGAATGTGTGGGTTGGGCTTGTCGGGCGGCGAGGTCAGGAGCCAGATCCAGGTCACCGGGCGGCCGTCGATCGCCTGAAAGTCCACCGGCGTCGTACACTTGCCCAGCGCGATGGCCAGGTCCGTCAGGCCGGCACACTTGCCGTGGGGGATCGCCACTCCGTTGCCGATGCCGGTGGTTCGCGTGGCCTCGCGCTCCAGCACGGTCGCCAGGACCTTTTCCGGATCAACGATCTGGCCGTTGGACACGAGCAGAGTCACCAGTTCGGTGATGGCCTCGATCTTGGTCCTGGCGGCCAGGCCCAGCTTGATGTTCTGCGGTTTCAGCAGTTCACTCAGACGCATAGACACACTCTCAAACCATTGGCGAGACGCGGTCGATCCGGGGCGCGTAAAGGCGGGAATGGTAACCACAGGAGGCGGCATGTGCAAATGCCTCGGGAAACGGTGAAGGCATGGCCGCGATCCTTTCTCTATTCCATTCATTATAACTCGCAATACCCGCGGGATTGGTATATTTTCCCTGTTCCTCACCCTCGGAGAACCTCGTTATGCACGCCATGCCCGTCCTCGTCGTCGTGCTCTGCCTCCTGGCCATCGCCTATCGCTACTACTCCGCCTTCCTGGCGGCCAGGGTCGCGACGCTCAACGACCTCAACCAGACCCCGGCCCATCAGTTCCGCGACGGCCACAACTACGATCCGACCAACAAGTGGGTGCTCTTCGGTCATCATTTCGCCGCCATCTCCGGAGCCGGGCCGCTGATCGGCCCGGTGCTGGCGGCGCAGTTCGGGTACCTGCCGGGGCTGCTGTGGATTGTCATCGGCGTATGCTTCGGCGGCGCGGTGCAGGATTTCCTGGTGCTGGTGGCATCCATGCGGCGCGGCGGGCGGTCGCTAGCGGAGATCGCCCGGCAGGATATCTCGCGCACGGCCGGAATCGCCGCCACCACGGCCATTCTCTTCATCATCATCCTGGCACTGGCGGGGCTGGGGAAAGTCGTGGTCAAGGCGCTGGGCGGCGAAGAAGTGAAATATCCGGACAACAGCATCCTGGTGCTGCCGGCCGGGCAGACGGCGAAACCGGATGCGAAGGACCCGGCCGTGCTGATCATCCCCGCAGGGGCGACGCTCCGCTGGAACTTCGACAAGAACACCATGGTGTTCCACGAATCCTTTCCGCTCAAGCAGGAACCCGATCCGCTCAAGGGCGTCAAGGCCGTCGAGTGGAAGGACGGCCAGGCGAAAATCGGCGGCGCGGTGCGCCTGGTTCCCGGGTCCTTCTGGGGCACGTTCACCATCGCCTGCACGATCCCCATCGCCCTGTTCGTCGGGTTTTACATGTACAAGCTGCGTCCCGGCAAAGTGGTCGAGGCCTCGCTCATCGGGGCCGCCCTGACGCTGACGGCGACATTCATCGGCGGGATGATCGCGCCGGAATCGGGCCTGGCCAACGCCCTGAACCTCTCGGCCAGACAGGTCACGATCGCCATGGCGATCTACGGGTTCATCGCCTCGGTGCTGCCGGTGTGGGTGCTGCTCTGCCCGCGCGACTATCTGTCGAGCTTCCTGAAGATCGGCACCATCGCCGCGCTGGTCCTCGGCGCGGTGATCGCCAACCCGAGACTCCAAGCCCCGGCCTTCAACAACATCTTCGCCGGCGGCGGGCCGACGGTCGCGGGCAGGATCTTCCCGTTCCTGTTCATCACCATCATGTGCGGCGCCATCTCGGGCTTCCACTCGCTGGTCTCCTCGGGCACGACGCCCAAGATGGTCAAGAAAGAAACCGACGCCCGCGCCATCGGCTACGGCGCCATGCTGATCGAGGGTCTCGTCGGCGTGGTCGCCATGATCGCCGCCGCCACGCTGCCGGTGTCGGCCTACTACGACATGAACACCGACCTGGCCGCCAAGCCGCTGTGGCAGGACAAGATCCTGCTCGTGGGCGGGGCCCACGGCGTGCAGGATCTCCGCCCGGATCAGGACCCCGTCAACGAATACGAGCATCTCACGCAGGAGTCGCTCCGCGGCCGCTCGGGCGGCGCGGTGACGCTGGCGGTGGGTTTTGCCCGCATTTTCGACGAAGCCTCGGCCGCCCTGCATCCGGCCAGGGAAACTCGCGAGAAAATGTGGAAGTACTGGTATCACTTCGCCATCATGTTCGAGGCGCTGTTCATTCTGACCACGATTGATGCCGGGACGCGCATCGGGCGCTTCCTGTTCCAGGAGGTCGCGGGAAAGATCCATCCGTCGCTGGGTTTGCAGGGCAACTGGATCGGCGCCGCGTTGGCCACCGCGATCATCGTTTCCGGCTGGGGCTGGTTCATGAACGCCGATTCGTTCAAGGTCATCTGGGGCATGTTCGGCATCGCCAACCAGACGCTGGCGATCATCGCCCTCGCCGTGATCACGGCCTGGCTGCACAATGAAGGCAAGGGCAGATATTTGTGGGTGACGCTCATCCCCATCTGCGTGGTGATGACCACGACGTTCACCGCGTCGATGCAGATGATGTTCAAGCACTACAACACGCTGGCGACGCAATTCGCCAAGCCCGTGGTCGACCGCGGGGTCGTCTTCAACTCCCTCGTGCAGGGCGGGCTGACCCTGGCGATGTTCGTCTGCACGCTGGTGGTGCTGGTGTCGGTGGCGATGCGGGTGACGCGGCGAACGACCGTCGGGTGACCGGCTCACCCGGCTTTCTTCACCCTTCTCGGCGCCGCTTTCTCATCCGCGCCAAGATTCCATTCGTCGGGCGTGTAAGCGAGAAGCATGCCGACCAAGGCAGACGACTCGGCGCCGAGTTCGGCGTCGAGTACGTTCCAGATCATTTCCTGCCGCGCATAGTCACCCTTGCCCTTGAAACTGGCCGAGACGACGTTGCCGACCAGAAGGTTTCCCGTCTTCTCCAGAAAGAACTCGGGATCTTTCAGAGACAACTTTGTAGTCAGAATTCTCTCCAACCGGTCCTTTGACAGTTTCGTTAACTTTGCCATAGCGCCTCACATCGTTTGATGACCACCGAACACGCGTCATGATACTCCAGTGCCGCCTGCTTCATGGTTCGTCGCGCGCCGATCTCGCCAAGATCAAGCCAGGCAGCTTTGATCTTGGTCGTCGGCCAGAA
>JBEKVL010000347.1:0-2484 GCA_049514055.1 Tepidisphaeraceae bacterium
ATCGGAGCTGGTCACCGGGCGCTTGAAGGCCAGGTTCTTGCAGCCCTTGGGCGCCAGGAACGGCGCGCGGGGCTTGCCGGTGGGCTTTTCAACCTTGCCGATGCCGGGCGGCAACTGCTTGGGAGTGCCGCTGTACGCCGGCTTGGGAATCTTGATATCCAGCGGCTCGCCGTCCTCGGCGCGGGCCGCGCTGCCGATGGCCAGCACGGCCGAAACCCCGAGTGCCGCAACGAAAGTCTTCCACGAACGCTTGAACATTTGAGAATCTCCTTTACTGCATCCTGCGAACCGTTTGATAATGTTCCCCCACAAGCTGCGCCAGCCGTGAGGGCAGTCGATCCCGATCGACCCATTCATGGCCGCCGGTCCGAAGCAAATACGCGCCGGGCTTCAAACCGTTGACCATTTCCAGCGTGTTGGCCACAAGATAGTCGGCCCCACTGGCGAGTCGGCTATTTTCGCCGATCTTGAGCAATTCGTCCACCTCCAGGCCGACTTCCAGCTTGAACTTCACCAGCA
This sequence comes from Tepidisphaeraceae bacterium, assembly GCA_049514055.1. Classification (GTDB taxonomy): domain Bacteria; phylum Planctomycetota; class Phycisphaerae; order Tepidisphaerales; family Tepidisphaeraceae; genus JANYKD01. Next base: position 520 of record JBEKVL010000347.1, read on the forward strand.
TCCCACGGTAGCCCCAAGACTTGCGGAAGAGATCGACGAGTTTTTCCGTACGCTTTCCGACCACCGCGATGCGGTCGTAACTGCTCTTGACCTTCCCGGCCTGGACGTTGCGCACCGTCCATTTTTCCGTGATGCCGTCATTCAGACACTGCCGCTCGACGATGGTATAGGTGCCGTCCGGAGTGTAATCGGCGACGGCGGCGGTCATGAAGACGGCGTCATAGTTACTGCGGGTCGTCGTCTGGGGTGAGACTGAGTTTCCGGGAGGTGCCTCCGCCCGACTGAGTGTTGTGGCGCGGGCTTCCAGCCCGCGGTGTCGGTGCTCCGACACATCTCCGTTGTCCGCAAGAACCGTCGCGTTCATTGCCTGCTGGAGCGCCTCTTTAAGTTCCGCATGCGTGCTGAAAGCCTGGCCGCGCAGGCGGGGGTTGGCTGCGGCCGCGATCTCGGCCAGATGCGTCCGGTTGCTCGTCAGCAGGTCCACCTCGCCCAGTTCCATGAGCGTGCGGGCGATCGCGTAGCCCGTGTTGCCGGTGAACACATTCCCCCAATCGCGGACGCGATCGATGGGCTGTCGAGTATTTCCAGCGGTTACCAGGAATCGCATAATCTCTTGCTCGTGTCTGCGCAGGGTCCGCTTCAGCGGACCCTACAGAAAATACAACGCCGAATACACCTTCAAATCGACAATGACGCCGGCCCGGTCTTTCGCGGCCAGGAACTGCTCCACTTCGTCGACGGGCACCTCATGCACCTCGATCTTCTCATGCGCGTCGCCGCCGCAGGGGCCGACTTTCACGAGGCCCGTGGCGCGGTAGAGCGTGATGATCTCGTCGCAAATCCCGGCCGAGGCGGCGCCGCGCGTCAGCACCTCCATCTTCGCGGCCCGATAGCCGGTTTCCTCTTCCAGTTCCCGGGCCGCCGCAATGGCCAGGTCCTCGTCTTCGCTGCCGGGCAGGTCGCCCGCGAGCCCGGCCGGGATTTCGATCACCCGCTTGCCGACCGGCGGCCGGAACTGCTCGACGAGCACGATCTTGTTCTGTCCGGTGACGGCCAGAATCGCGATGATCCCCGTGAGGCCGTTGCGCGAAGCGTATTCCCAGGTTCCGCGCCTGACGAGCGAGACGAATTTGCCGGTGTGGAGGGTTTGGAATGACATCATTTATTCCGGTGCTGAGTGCTTGTGGCACGGGCGCCTCGCCCGTGCGATTTCAGCCCCGTCAGGGGCGAAACACGGCCGCCCATGGCGCAAGCCATGGGGAAGTACGCGTGGCACCGATCAGCCCCGTAGGGGCGAGAGAACTTCTGTCGCCCCTACGGGGCTTGCGTTCATCTTGCCTCATCTTCCCCACGGCTTGCGCCGTGGGCTAAACTCTATCGCCCCTACGGGGCTGATAAGTTGTAGGGTCCGTACCCGGACCTTACAACCGTCGTGCCATCTCCATATAGCTCGCGTAATTCGCCTTCATCTCCGTCAGGCTGTCGCCGCCGAATTTGTCGACGACGGCCCGGGCAATCTCGAACGCGACCACGTTCTCCATGACCACGCTGGCCGCCGGGACGGCGCAGACGTCGGATCGTTCATACGCCGCCCGCGACGTCTCCTTGGTCTTCAAGTCCACGGATTCCAATGCCATCTGCGGGCCGAGCGTCGGGATCGGTTTCTTGCTTCCGCGCACGATGATCGGCTGGCCGTTGGTCATGCCGCCTTCGAGGCCGCCGGCGTTATTGGTTCGCCGCAAAAAGCCGAGCGCGGGCGTGTTCCGCAGACCGGGGTCGTAGGAGATTTCGTCGTGGACTCTGGAACCGGGCAGGCGGGCGCTCTGCGTGCCCAGGCCGATCTCCACGGCCTTGAACGCCTGAATGCCCATCACCGCCATGGCCAGCCGTGAGTCGAGTCGCAGGTCATACTGCATGCTCGAACCGAGTCCCGGCGGGCAGCCGAAGACGCGGGTCTCGACGACA
>JBEKVL010000347.1:2500-9434 GCA_049514055.1 Tepidisphaeraceae bacterium
CCGACTGCGCCTTGGCCTGGCGGATCGCGTCGCGCATCTTCCCGGCGGCGGCCGGGTCGGGACAGGCCACCCAGTCGGTGAACAAGTCGCCGGAATCGCGCAGCGACAGCAGGTCCGCAAGCGGTGTTGTGAAGTCGATGTTCGCCGTCACCGGCCCGATGGCCAGAACGTAGCCGAAGGTCTCGATCCCGAACTCGAGCAGCAGGCAGCGGGCAAGCGCGCCGGCGGCGACGCGGGCGGCCGTTTCCCGCGCCGATGCCCGCTCCAGCGCCTCGCGGCAATCGGTCGTCAGCCATTTGATCGAGCCGGCCAGGTCCGCATGTCCCGGCCTCGGGCGATTTACTTCCGACGCCTCGTCGAGGCGGGAATCGCGGTTGACGATCTCCAGCACGATCGGCGAGCCGATGGACTTTCCACGGCGGATGCCCGAGAGGATCTCCACGGCGTCGGTCTCGATCTTCTGCCGCCCGCCCCGGCCATAGCCGCCTTGCCGCCGGCGCAGTTCGCCGTCGATGAAGCCTTTATCGACCGGGACACCCGCGGGCATGCCTTCCACGAAGGCCACCAGCGCCCGGCCGTGCGATTCGCCTGCTGTTCGATAAGTCAAACTGGCCATAGATGGACCATTCTATAGGGATACGGTGGCGACGGGAATGCGGAATGCCTGAATGTGGCATCAGGACGAAGAGCCGCCGCCACAGACACGCTCCGGCACGGTAATCCCTGTAGACAGTCAGGAGGCTCGCCATGTCCAAGTCGACCATGTTGATCCCGCTGTTGTTCTTCTGCTTCGCGGCCGCCGCCGCCGAGCTCGCGCCGGATGGCTGGCGGTTCTCCTCGCCACGCGAGGAGATCGCCCCTCGGGCCTGGGTCGTCCGCGGCCCGGCCGACGCCTATGGCCTGGCCCTCGCGGGCACAGGCGATGAATCCGTCAATGGTAAATGGACCCGCCGCATCCCCGTCACCGCGGGCCAGCACGTGATCTTCAGCGCCCGCTACGAGTCGAAGGACATCCAGACGCCAAGGCGCAGCCTGATCGCCAGCGTGCTCTGGTTCGACGAGAAGGGCGGGCAGGTCGAGCAGGCCGAATTCCCGTCGGCCCTGCCGGGGACCGATCCGCAGGGACTGCGATGCATGGCGGCGACCTACCCGGTCCCCAAGACAGCCCGCGAGGCCCGGGTTGAACTGCAACTGCGCTGGGCGCCCAACGGCCAGGTCATCTGGCGCGATGTCAGCCTCACCCAGGCCACGCCGCCGACGTCCAGGCCCGTCAAGGTGGCCTCCATCAACCACCGGCCGCGCGGCACGAAAACTCCGCAGGAGAACCTCCAGCAGTTCGCCAAGTTCATCGACGAAGCCGGGGCGGCCAAAGCGGACATCATCTGCCTCCCGGAAGGGATCACGGTCTGCGGCACCGGCCTGAAATACGCGGCCGTGGCCGAGGCGGTCCCCGGCCCGTCGGCCCAGTTCCTGGGCGAATGCGCCGCCAGGAACAAGGCGTACATCGTGGCCGGGCTGTACGAGCGCGATGGGAAAGGCATCTACAACACCAGCGTCCTCATCGGCCGCGACGGCAGGTTGGCGGGCAAGTACCGCAAAGTCTGTCTGCCGCGCGAGGAGATCGACGGCGGCATCACTCCGGGCACAGCCTACCCCGTCTTCGACACGGACTTCGGCCGGGTGGGCATGATGATCTGCTGGGACCTGAGCTACCCGGAGGTGGCCCGCGAATTGTCCGCCCGCGGCGCCGAGGTGATCTTCATGCCCATCTGGGGCGGCAATGAAACCCTTGCCCAGGCACGGGCCATCGAGAACCAGGTCTACCTCGTCGCCAGCGGCTACGACTTCCGCACCGCGATCTACGACAAATCCGGCCAGACCATCGCCAGATCCAGGGACGCCTCCGGCGTGATCTACGCCGACATCGACCTCGGCCAGCGTCTGCTCTGGCCCTGGCTGGGCGACTGGCGCTCGCGCATCTGGCTGGAAGGCCCCGCCCGAACCGACCGCGAATGACCCGGCCTGCACGGCATGGCCATGGCGCACGACAGATCGCCTGTATGGCGTGAAACTCCTTCGCCGGACACCACGTACCGCGGGTGAATCCGAAATGCAGGGCTCGATCGCCCATCCTGCCTTCATCCTTCCCCCGTATCCGGCTATCCTTCGCATCCTTCTCGGTAACATCGGTGTTCTTCCGCAAACGCAAATCCTCTGCCGCTCCCGCGGCCCCGGCCGTACCGGTCGAGGACCATGAGGAGACCTATCGTCCGATCGAGTGGCCGCTGGTCCGGCGCCTGCTCTCCACACTGGCGCCGTACAAGTGGCTCTACGTCCTGGGTATCTCGCTCTGCGCGGTGCATGTCCTGCTGGAGATGCTTTCGCCGCTGTTTGCGCGCTGGCTCATCAACTACACCGGCGACTTTGTGGCCGGGCGGCTTCTGCCGATGCCCACCAGGGGCGGGGCGATCCGGTTTGTCTTCGTCATCGTCGGCGTCTGGGCGGCCGTCTACGCGGGCTCGCTCATCATCCAGCGCCAAGTCATCCTCATCATGACCAACGCCGGCGAGCGCGTGCAGTTCGAGCTTCGCCGCAAGCTCTTCGCCCACCTGCAATGGCTGTCGATGAGCTATTTCGACAAGACCAAACTGGGGCGGATCATTTCCCGCTGCACATCGGACATCGCCTCGCTCCGCGAGGTGAATGTCTGGGGCATCAACACGCTCCTCATGAACACGCTCATGATGGTCACGGCCGGGGTGATGCTGCTGTATACCGACTGGCGGCTGTTCGCCGTGGTCGCGTGGCTGGGGCCGGTGCTGTTTGCCGCCAACCGCGTTTATCGCCGCTACGCCGGAGTGCAGGCGCAGATTGCCCGCGAGGGATACACGCGCGTGGCGACCAACCTGGCCGAAAGCATCACCGGCATGCGCGTGGTCACCGCGTTCAACCGGCAGGCGAGCAACCTCGAATTCTTCAACACACTGCAGACCGCCAACACCAACAACAACGTCACCTTCGCGCGGATCAACGGCCTGTATCAACCGGTGCTGCTGGCGGTCGGATATGCCGGGAAAGTGCTGATCCTGGCCTACGGCGGCTACCTTGTCGCCGTCGGGCGGCTGCAGCGCGTGGGTGATGTCGTCGCCGCCTACCTGTACTGGGACTGGTTCATGAATCCGATCACGAATTTGGGGAATTTCCTGGTGCAGCTCATGCAGGCGATGGCCGGGGCCGAGCGGGTGTTCTCGCTGCTGGATATGAAGCCGGAGGTGACGGATGAGCCGGATGCCGCGCCGCTGCCCCGGATCGATGGCCATGTCGTGTTCGATCACGTGACGTTTGGCTACAAGTCCGGGCGGCCGGTGCTGCACGACATCTGCTTCGAGGCTCACCGGGGGCAGATGGTGGCGCTGGTGGGGCATACGGGCTCGGGCAAGTCGTCGATCATCTCTCTGATCGCGCGATTCTATCAGCCGCAGCAGGGCCGGATCCTGGTCGATGGGCACGACATTCGCCACGTCACCGGCGACTCGCTGCACCGCCAGACGGGGCTGGTGCTGCAGAACAACTACCTCTTCAGCGGCACGGTCATGGAGAACATCCGCTACGCCCGGCCCGGCGCCGGCGACGAAGATGTCATGGCCGCCGCCAGGGCCATCGGCTCGCACGATGCGATCATGAAGCTCAAGGACGGCTACGCCACCGAGGTCGGCGAGCGCGGCGCGAGCATGTCGATGGGCCAGCGGCAGCTCATCTGCTTCACGCGCGCGTTCCTGGCCGACCCGCGCATCTTCATGCTCGACGAGGCGACCAGCGCCGTGGACACGGCCACCGAATTACTGGTGCAGCGATCGCTGGAGAAGCTGCTGGAAGGCCGCACGACGTTCATTGTCGCCCACCGGCTGAGCACGATCATGCGGGCGGACGTGATCCTGGTGATCGATCAGGGGCGGATCATCGAGCGTGGAACGCACCGCCAGTTGCTCGCGGTCGGGGGGCGGTATGCCGAGTTGTACCGGCAGTTCGCGATGGCGGGAGAATGAGCGACGGATAGATCGGAGGCGGGGAATCCGAGATCTCAAATCCCAGATTTCAAGTCTTGTTCCTTCATTGACTCGCCCGCATGGGCGATGAATTGGATATAGGAGGAGTCGGCCTGGTCGGCCGGCATCCGATATGTTGCGCGCCGCCCATACACAACTTCTCTCCCGCCGTCGCGACGGGGTGTCTGCGTTGATGACCGTGGTCATCATGGCGGTACTCTGCGGGTTCGTCTCGCTCGGCGTGGACCTCGGCCGCGTGCAGGTGGCCAAGTCCGAACTTCAGACTGCTGCCGACGCGGCCGTGCGGGCGGCGGCGAACGTGCTTCCCAGCGGCGTGTCGGCCGCCCAGCAGGCCGCCCAGGGCGCCGCCGGCGAAAACACCTGCGACGGGGTGGCCGTCACTCTGACTCCCGCGACCGACCTGTCCTTTGGCTCGTGGAATGCCTCGACAAGGATCTTCACCCAGGCCGCGTCGGGCCAGGAAGCCTCGGCCACGGCGTTGATGGTGTCGTTGCAGCGGTCTTCGACCAATGGCATCCCGCTGCTGTTCGGCGCGGTCCTGGGCAAATCGACGTGCAACATCTCCGCCACGTCTATTGCGACGGTGAGGGCGACCGGCGTGGCGTCCGGGCTGGTGGGGCTCAACGCGGTCAGCATGAGCGACTGGGTCAGCACCGATAGCTACAATTCAGCAAACGGCCCGTATGCCGCCGGCGCGGCCCGCAGCAACGGCACAGTGGCCAGCAATGGCAACATTACCCTCATGTCCATGGCCACCGTCAAAGGCGATGCGCGCCCCGGGCCGGGCAAATCGGTCAGCCTCAGCGGTTTTGCATCGGTCAGCGGATCGAAATCGCCTTTATCCAGTGCGCTGAGCTATCCGGCCCCCACGCTGCCCGGGTCGTACATCGAAGGGGGCAATTTCTGTCTTGCGGGCGTCAGCCGCTACACATTGTCTTCGGGCACGTACCACTACACGAATTTCAGCGTCGCGAGTCTGGCGACACTGACCGTGAGCGGCACGGTGACGATCTACGTCGACGGTAATGTCACCCTCGGCGGCACGTGCAATGTCTTCGGGAATCTGCCGGGGAATTTCAATATCTGCATGCTGTCCAATAACAGCATTTCCCTGTCGGGCAACAGCGGTCTTTACGCCAATATCTACGCGCCAGCCAGCGCGATCAGCATTAGTGGCGACGGGGACTTCTTCGGCGCGGCGATTGGAAGTTCGCTGAGCCTGAGCGGGAATGGGGGAATCCACTACGATGAATCCCTTGGGTATGGGACCAGCGGCGGTGGCACCACGACCATTTCTCTCGTCAAGTAGCGCTACCCCTCACTCGCGATCATCGCCACGACGGACCCGACCGTTTGGCGCTGGCCTCATTCTTGATCCAACCAGGGGGATTCACTGAACAAAGCATGAACGCCGGGTTAAACCCGTGTCCATTCTCAAGCGATGGTTGGCAAGCGCCGATTTTGAATTGTATCTCACACAGGCGGATCTGCCAGGATCCGGTCGGCGGAGCTCGTGCGAAGGACTGATGTTTAGTCTCAAGAGCGGCGACGCCGATGGGACGATTACCCGAAAGGCAACCAACCAATGAACAGCCGCAATAAGGTGTCAAACCGCAAGGGGAATTCCTCGTCTCGAACCGCGCTCCGCCGCCGGTTGTTCTCGCTGCCGGAAGCGCTGGAGGGACGGGTGTTGATGAGTACGTTCCAAGTCACAAGCACCGCTGATGCTGGTCCCGGCTCCTTACGCCAGGCGATTCTGGCCGCCAACGCCAACCCCGGCTCCGACATTATCAAATTCAACCTCGGAACGACCCTTCAGCATATCGTCCTCAACTCCGCTTTACCGGATATCACTGACCCGCTAACTATCGATGCCACCCAAACCGGCCAGACGGGAGGCCCGCTGGTCTCGCTCGAAGGAGATGGCACCTTCGCGGCATTCACTATTGACACAAGCACCACTGGTGATCGCGGCACGACCACGATCAAAGGTTTCTCCATCACCGGTTTCTATACGGGCATTGTTGCGAACACCCCGGTCGACATTGAGAACAACGTCATCGGCGGCAATTACTATGACGGGATCGACATCAATGACATTCGAACCGGCGAGACCAGTTCCATCAGTGGAAATTTTATCGGTACGGATGCGGCCGGTAGCACGGCGTTGAGCAATTTCGTCACCGGCATCGTCGTCGCAAACAGTCCCGGAGTCTTGACTATTTCCGGAAACGTGATTGCGAACAACTATGGGGACGGCGTCGATATCAATAACAGCTCGAATGTCAACCTGACTGGCAACCACATTGGAACGGACGCCGCAGGTGTCAGCAGTTCACTCGGCAACCAGGGCAACGACGTGACAATCGGGTCAGGTTCCTCTGGCAACACGATCTCTGGCAATACCATCATCGGCAGTTGGGGTGACGGTGTGCTGGTGGACGTTGATGCCGGCACGGGCAACAAGATTACCGGCAATTACATCGGAACGAACGCCAGTGGAAACCAGGGTCTTGGGAATTCGGGTAACGGCATCACCGTGAAAGTCACGGGAGGGCAAACGATCAGCGACAACGCCATCTCAGGAAATCTGGGATATGGCGTGTCACTGAGTTATCTTGGTGGGCCTCCATCCGACTCCAATACCGTGCAAGGAAACCACATCGGCACCAGCATGGATGGGACAGTGGCGATCGGCAACCTGAGCGATGGTGTCTTCATCGTCGGCAATGGTAACAAGATCTTTGGAAACACGATTGCGTTCAACGTCGGGAATGGCGTCTCCGTACAGAGCGGCACGGGCAATACAATCAGCCACAACTCGATATATGCGAATGCCGCCGTCGCCGAAAACGTGGGCGGCTACG
>JBEKVL010000348.1:0-6927 GCA_049514055.1 Tepidisphaeraceae bacterium
CAGTTGCAGAAAATCCTGGAGAAGCAGGGGCTCAAATTCCGCTTCAGCACCACGGCGCAGTCGGCCGCGATCGAGAACGGCAAGGTGAAGATCGCCTGGAGCAGCGGCGACCAGAACGGCGTCGAGGAAGTGGACAAGGTGCTGGTCTGCGTCGGCCGGCGGCCGGTGACGGATGGGCTGGGTCTGGCCGAACTCGGCGTCGAGCAGGACAAGCGCGGGTTCATCAAGGTCGATGGACATTTCGCGACGAATGTGAAGGGCATCTATGCGATCGGCGATGTCATCGGCGGCCTGATGCTGGCCCACAAGGCCGAGGAAGAGGGCGCGGCCCTGGCCGAGTTGCTGGCCGGGAAAGCGGGGCATGTAAACTACAAGGCATGTCCCGGTGTGGTCTACACGCATCCGGAGTTGGCGACGGTGGGCCTGACCGAAGAAGAGGCGGCCGCCCGCGGGGCGATCAAGGTGGGGAGGTTTCCGTTCCTGGCCAACGGCCGGGCCAAGGCGATGGATGCGACAGAGGGACTTGTGAAGGTGATCGCGGATGCCAGGACGGATCGCGTGCTGGGCGTACACATCCTTGGGGCGCACGCCAGCGATGTGATCGCCGAGGCGGTGCTGGCGGTGGAATTCGCGGCCAGCAGCGAGGACATCGCCCGGGCGTTTCACGGACATCCGACGATGTCGGAGGCGCTGAAAGAGGCGGCGATGGCGGTGGAGAAGCGGGCGATACATATGTAGGCGCGAAAATCCGAAATCCGAAACTCGAATTCCGAATCAATGACGAATGCTCGAATGGCGAAATGATACGGCTCATTCGGAGTTGGTCATCCGGGCATTCATTCGGGATTCGGATTGGGGACTTGGTGAGCATTACGCACGCTGCAATGGGATGACGATGTCGTTGGAAAGCGGTCTCCTCCCGCTCGCCGACACGCGGGAATTCTGTTAGACTCCCCTGCGTCGGCAATCGACTGGAAAATCCCATCTGTCGGTGTAACACGAAAGGCAAGTCCCATGACTCAGCAAACGTCGGACACGTCGCGCGGCTGGATCGTCACCTTCTCAGCTCTTGCCATCAACCTCGTCCTGGGAGTCCTCTATGCCTGGGGTGTCATCGCCCGAGCCCTGGTCGAACAGTGGCACTGGAAACGCGCCGACGCCATGCTCCCGTTTACGATTTCCGGCGCGGCTTTCGCCATCATGATGATCTTCGCCGGCCGCATGCAGGACAAGATCGGCCCGAGAATCGTCGCCATCCTCGGCGGCATCCTCCTGGGTGTTGGCCTGATCACCTCCGGCTGCGCCTCGACACCCATGACCATGGTCCTCACCTTCGGCGTCATCGGCGGCATCGGCATCGGCCTGGGTTACTCCGCCACAACGCCACCCGCCGTCAAGTGGTTCCCGCCCAAACGCAAGGGGCTCATCGTCGGCATCGTCGTCTCGGGCGTCGGCCTGGCGGCCGTCTACATCGCGCCCCTCACCCAGTTCCTTCTTAGATCCAACACCATCCCCCGCACGTTCGTCCTCCTCGGCATCGGCGCCATCGTCCTGGTCATCCTCTTCTCGATGTTCCTCCGCAATCCCCCGGCCGGTTACGTCGCCGCTCCGGCCCCCGCGGCCGGACCAGCCAAATCGCCCTCGGCCCCCAAGCGCGACCTCGACTGGCAACAGATGCTGACCACGCCGCAGTTCTACCTCCTCTGGGTAATGTTCATCCTGACCGCGTCGGCCGGCCTGATGATGATCGCCAACGTCTCGCTCATCGCCAAGGACCAGGCCAAAATGGTCTGGGGCTTCCTGCCCGTGATGCTCCTAGCCATCTTCAACACCGCCGGCCGCATCATCAGCGGCTACGTCTCCGACCGCATCGGCCGCACGCAGACCATGATGCTGGCCTTCGCCCTCCAGGCCGTGAACATGTTCCTCTTCATCCACTACAACTCGGCCAACATGGTCATGTTCGGCGCGGCCTTCACCGGCCTGTGCTACGGCAGCATCTACACGCTGATGCCGGCCGCCACCGCCGACTACTACGGCACGAAGAACCTCGGGGTCAACTACGGCCTGGTCTTCAGCGCCTTCGGCGTCGCCGGCGTCCTCGGCCCCGTCGTCGGCGCCAAAATCCGCGACGTAAGCGGCACCTACGCCTGGTCCTACCGCCTCTCGGCCATCCTCCTGCTCGTCGCGGTCGTCCTTGCCTTCGTAACCCGGCCGCCCAAGACCGAGCAGGCCGGCCAGGTTTCGTAGCACCCGCGGCGGCACTCCGGCGTCCCTTCGTTCGCGGAGAAGATCAAGCAGGATACGCCACAATGTGGACTCTCGAACAACTCGTTGGCGAGGCCGTGGCCGGGCGCGTTGGGGAACGTTTCCGCGGACTTGATGAGGTCGATCAACTCAGCCAGACCCAACTGCGCGAGGGGGCGGCACAGGCTCTGGCCCGGCCGCAGGCGTCGGAGTTCATTCCGGGAGCCCGGCCACTCAGCCGGCGGCTGCTGGCCGCTCAGTGGACGCTGCTGCTGGAGACGCTGGACCTGCCGGCGCGGCCGAAGGTGCTGGAACTCTGCGCCGGCGGCAGCGACCCGGTCGTCGTCGCCCTGGACGTCCTCTTTGGCAACCGTGCCTCGTACGTGACCGTCAACCTCAATCGCAAACTGGCGCTCCAGTTGCTCGACCGGGCGGCCGGCCTGGCTCTGCCGGTGCAGGTGATCGAGGATGATGCGCGGAATCTGCCGGCGCACTTTCCCGACGGGACCTTCGACTGCATCTGCTTCCACCACGCCGTGAACGACATTCTCCAGACGGCCGTCGCGGCCAGACACGGCTGGGACACCCGGAACATCGAGTGGTGGACCGACGAACGACAGATGATCGAATGGCTCGGCGAAGAGCATCGGAAGGACGGGCTGGCATCGGTCGGACTGCCCGAGTTGCGGGCCATTCTCGAATCGGCCGCCCGCGCCGTGAAACCCGGCCGAACACTGTGCTTCGACCACTGGACGTGGCGCTACCACCTCGGCCTGGATTGGTTCCCCGGCGAACTGTTCAACAATATGCTGCCCATGGCCCGCGAGGTGGCGTTGTCGCTTCCCGTTCCCCTGACAGAGGTGACCCCGGCGGGCCTGGACCGGCGCTGGTGGATGGTGCTGCGGCGGGGGAAATGAGGCGTGGAACCGCGGTGACACGAGTATAGTTCTTTTCCGGCGACATCGCCCTCTTCGCGTGGTATACTGCAAGGAACACATCCCGGTTTGCAGGTGTCGGCGTTGCGGAAGGACACATCTATGAATGCGGAAATCAAGGGCGGCCGGTCTGATCATCATGCGTCCACAGGCAGTTCCTCTACCGATGCGGGCGACACTGTCGCCGCCGAGGATCTGTCATCCTCCGGGTCGGCCCCGAGCGGAGCCAAGCATGCCAAGGTCTGCTGCGTCTGCGGAGCGAACCTGGCCGGCGAAAAACGCTACAAGGATTCCGAAGGCCGGTACTGGTGCTGCGACTGCGCCAAGGCTGACACGGACAAGAAGACCCCCGCCGTCTGCCCCGACTGCAACCAGCAACTGACCGCCGGGGATCTCACCGACTTCGAGGGCCAGAAGCTCTGCCACGCGTGCATCGGCAAGCGCCAGCACGCCGCCAAGCGCGCCGCCCAGCGAAAGGCCGCCGCCGAGGAAGAAGCCCGCGTGCAGCAGAAACAGCACCGCATGGTTCTGATCGCTTCCGGCGTGGCCGCGGCGCTGATGGTGGGTTACGCGGTTTTCCGGGTGCTCAGATAGTCCCGCTTCCGCGAGGCTGACACATGGGCCAGCAGAGGCGGCCGAGTAGTGAGGCTGAATGCGGGAAAGCGCGAGTGGATCGCCTCACGCAAGCACTTGCGCGTTACCTGGAGACAGGCCGATCGGACATCCGTTGCGACAAGTGCGGAGACGGCGACTTGCCATACAAATCCGGCGTGAATCATATCATCGAATAGTCATACGGCTTGCGCATCTCCCGCGCCACGTACTTGCTCGCCTCGGCGTCGTTGATGAACTCTTCCTTCACCGGATCCCAGTTCAGCTTGCGGCCCAGGCGGATCGACATCACGCCCAAGTGGGCGATGCTGGCCGAGCGGTGGCCGGTTTCGGCGTTGCAGATCGGATCCTTGCGCGTACGCACGCAATCGACGAAATTGCCCATGTGGTCGTTGCTCACATAGACACGTTTGGCGTCATCGGGCAGCGGCCTGGTCAGCAGTTCCTTGTTCAGCTCGTCCATCTTGTCGGGATTGTTGCCGGCCTTGATCACGCCGCGCGTCACCCAGATCCAGCCATCGCTGCCCGTAAACTTCAGCCCGTGCTGCTGGCCCTTGGGATCCTTCACGCCGCCGTGCCATTCGCTGGCCGTCGTGCTGCGGCAGTAGTGCTTGACGCCATTTGGATACGTGTAGAGCACTTCGTATTCGCTGGCGGCCGTGTAGCCGCCGGGGATCATGTCGATGAGCTGCTTGCCTTCGATGCTGGCCGGGCCGGTGCGGTCCAGGTCCAGGCACCAGCCGACGATGTCGTTGTGGTGTGCGCCCCAGTCAGTCATGGTGCCGCCGGAATAGTCCCACCAGTAGCGGAAGCTGAAATGCGTACGTTCCTTCACATAGTCCACCTTCGGCGTCTGGCCCATCCAGAAGTCGAAGTTGAACTCCGGCGGCACTGCCGAGGTCTTGAACGGCCCGCCGCGCAGCCCGGCCGGCAGCCACACTTCAACTTTGTCCACCTTGCCGATCCGGCCATTGCGGATCAGGTCGGCCGCCAGACGGAAATGCGGATCGCTGCGCTGCTGCGTACCCGTCTGCAGCACGCGCCTGGTTTCCTTCTGCACCTGCACCAGCCGCCTTCCTTCATCAATGGTCAGCGTCAGCGGCTTCTCGCAGTAGACGTCCTTGCCGGCCTTCATGGCGGCCATCGACACCAGCGTGTGCCAGTGATCAACCGTGCCGCAGATCACGGCGTCGAGATCCTTCTTCTCCACCAGTTTGCGGAAATCGGTGAACGTCTCGGCGTCGGCGAAACGCTTCTTGGCGTTGGCCAGATGGCCTGCATCAACATCGCACACTGCGACAATCTTGCCATGCCGCTGGGCGTTCACGGCATCGCCGGTGCCCTGGCCGCCGCAGCCGACCAGGCCGATGCGAATCGGATCGCCCGCGGCCGGACCGGCCTGCTGGGCAAGCGTTTCCTCGACGAACCACGCGGGCAGCGACGTGGCGGCCGCGATGGCCGGGATGGACTTGAGCAAGTTGCGACGTGAGGTGGTCATGCGATTTCTCCTATGTGGACGACGTTGTAGGTGTTACGCGCTGGTGGGGAGTCCGTTGACACCCTTGAGACCGTCAAGCCGCCTGTCGCAGAGATGGGTCATCGCGAACGGGCGATCGCGGATGCCAACCGCGATCGGTGATCGCGGCCACAGACGATGGGCGTGGCTTGTTCATACTGCCGTGCCCCGGATTATCGGACTATGGACTGTAACGGCCGTGAAACAGATACATGGTTTGCAAGTATTGCGTGGTCGACGATATGATCAGCGTATTGAGGATTCGCCACGACCCGCATTACTTGGATGGAAACGGCTCCTGTATTGAGTGGCACGGTCATTGCTTGCTATCAGTTACTAGGCGAGTTCCACCCGTGAGGATTCCCTCCCCCCCCGACCACCTCACGGAAACTCGCCTTTTTTTGTTGCCAAAATTCGCGTGGCGCGGTTAAATCGACGACCGGGTGGTTCGTCGATCGAGAGACTGGTTCGCTGCGTTGTCAGGTCAGGCCCTCCTCTGTCGCCCTCCCACCTTCTGCAGGCCGGAATGCAAGGCCGCTTTCATGGGACCCGGAAAGTAAAACTGGCGGGTTCGTCTTTGCCCAACAAAGGAGAACATCATGGGCAAGCGTTTGTACGTGGGCAATCTGCCCTACTCAACGAGCAGCTCCGATCTCGAGGCGCTGTTCAAGGCACATGGCAGCGTGGTGAGCGCCGAGGTGGTGGCCGACCGTGAGACCGGCCGCTCGAAAGGCTTCGGGTTCGTCGAAATGGGTACCGACGACGAAGCCAAGGCGGCGATCGCGGCACTCGATGGCCAGGACAACGGCGGCCGGGCGCTGACGGTCAACGAAGCCCGTCCGCGCGAAGAGCGCACTGGCGGCGGCGGCGGCCGGGGCGGCCGCGGCGGCTACGGCGGTGGCCGGGGCGATCGCGGCGGCCGTGACCGCTGATTCGCCGGCATCCATGGCAAAACCAGGCGCCGCGCGGTCTCCGGGCCGCGCGGCGTGTTTGTCTCTCACACTGGGAATTCGTCCACAATCGGGTTGGGAGCAACGACCAGTCGCCGTACGAGCTATACGCTGTGAACACACATCCCGGTATGGATGGCAGCTTCGTCGTGGAGGGCAACCTGCTTGCGGGCCTGCGCCACGGCATTGGCATCCGCGACGGTTCGGGGCTGATCCAAGGGAATGTCTTTCGCAACCTGAAGGGCAAGCCGTTCCGGCCATTCGTGGCCATCTCGATCAGTTACGACATGCACAACGGCGTCCCGGTTGAAGCGGCCATGCCGCACGACATTGTGGTGGCGGAAAACACTTTTGTGAGCGTGGGCGACCAGGTTCTTGCCGAGGGCGTCTTGAAATCCGGCGCTGTGCCGCCGGGCTCGGCCGCGAAATACGTTCTGGGCCAGGCCGAGAACATCACGATTGCAGGTAAAGTGGTTCCCGAGACGCGGAAGGAGCAAGGCCCGCGGCCGCCGATGCTGCGGTTGCAGGATGTGGGGGAGGGCGGGGAATGACGAAATTCGAAACTCGAATGACGAGTGAAGCAGCAAGCTCGAATGAGCAATGGGGTCGTTCCAGGCCTGGGCGGGTGGGGAGAGAGGAAAGAAGCTGGCATCTGGGGTGGGGATGA
>JBEKVL010000349.1:0-6926 GCA_049514055.1 Tepidisphaeraceae bacterium
ATGCCGGCATCGCGCAGGCGGCGGGTGAGCAAGTCCTGCGTCGCCCGGAACTGCGTGAAGACCACAAGCTTGTCCGGAAAGTCCACTAGAAGTCGCAGCAACCGGTCGGTCTTGGCCGATTCCTGTTGCGCTGTGGCCGCGCCGTGTAACTCAGTCAGTCGTGAGCGCAAGTCCTGCGGCAGATCGGGCTTGTCGAGCAGGTTGCGGAGCATCGACCCGGCCGCGCTGCTGGAACTGCCCAGCGCCATCTGCAACGTGACCAGCGCCATCCGCGACAGTCCGGCCTTCGCATCGTCTTTCCGCAGCCCGTCGCGGATGAACCGGGCGGCCGAGTCGTAGAGACCGCGTTCGCCGGTAGACAGTGGCACCGCCAGCGTGCGGGCGTGGCGGCTGGTGAACTGAAGGCCGACCGTGCTGCGGCGGTTGCGGACCATGACCTCGGCCAGCAGGTTGTGCAACTCGTCCACGTTCTTCGGCACGAGCTTGTCGCCGCGGTCGACGAAACGCTTCTGGAAATCGCGCTGCGTGCTGAGCAGGCCGGGTTCGAGCAGGGTCACGAGGTTGAACAGTTCGTCGAGGTTGTTCTGCACGGGCGTGGCCGTCAGCAGCAGGATGAACTGCTTGCGCAACTCGCTGGCGAATTTCCAGAGCTGCGTGGTGCGATTGCGGAGGTGGTGTGCCTCGTCGATGACGACGATGTCCCATTTTCGCGACAGAATGGCCGAGCGGTGCGGGTCGCGCTTGGCGGTGTGGATGGAGGCAATGACGCGGTTGTGGCCGGTCCAGCCGGTTTTGCCGAAGGCCGCGTCGTCGTGGCTGATGAGGTCGACCCCGAACTTGCGCCGCATTTCGCCCTGCCACTGGGTGATGAGCGACGGCGGCGTGAGCACCAGCATCGACCTGGCCAGCCCGCGCATGAGCAGTTCGGAAACGATGATGCCCGCCTCGACGGTTTTGCCCAGGCCCACCTCATCGCAGAGCATCGCCCGGCCGCGCATGCGCCGCAGCGCGGTGACGGACGCCCGCACCTGGTGGTCAAGGATCTCCATGTCCCGGAGCGTCGGCAGGCAGATGAGCTTGTCGAAACCACCGTGCGTGGCAAGCCGCGCCGCCCGCAGACCCAGTTCGAACTCGTACGCCGACGCGCCCGGCCGCACGCCCGTCAGCAGGCCGCTGTCCGAACACGATAGCTCCAGTTTCCATCCCGGCGCGGCCGCCTCGCTTGCAGCCGTCGGCACGGAGCGTTCGAATGCCAGACGAAATCGCCCGGGTGCGAGCATTTCCATCCAGACGGCTTCGAGGCCCGATTCCGTGGCCAGGCCAGGGCTTTCGATGACCAGCCTGTAATCATCCCGTCTGAAGGCGAGTGGCCGGCCGGTGTCCGATTCGAGGATCTGGAGATCGTCCAGCAGCACTCGCCACTCGGCTGGCGGAACCAGCTTCAGTCGATCCGGCGGATCGACACTGAACGCAACCTCGATCCGGTCTCCCGGTTCGACTGCCAGGGCGGCGCCTGATTCAAGATCGGTGTGAAAGCTACGCATCCATGCGACCCTCGTCGGGGCTCCTATACTGCTCTGTAGTATATAGCCTCGCCGCCGCCGTGTCGAAGAAATGGAACATTATCGACTGCCGTTGACCGGCACATCTGTGTTAGAATAGGCTTGGCAGTCCGGCGTGACCGTGAATTCGAGAGGGTCGTGTTTCTGCACGACCGCAGCCCGAAGGAGTCCGGCTCTCCCGATAGAATGGCCGTGCCCCGGCAGCCGGATACGGCCGGGAGCCGTAGCAGACAGGACCGACAGAGCGAGCGAGCATGACCGTCGAGCAACAGATCATGGAGCGAACCGCGACAAACGCCGTGCCGGCCGGCGCGGGCGGGAAGATTGCGCGCCTGCCCGTTCCGGAACTTGCCCAGCCGGTTATCACCCGCGTGCTCTACCCTTCCCCGGAGTATCGCAAGTTCTACAATGGTTACATTCCTGAGACGGGCCTTGCCGACTACCTCTTCGGCGCCAGCGGCCAGCATATCGACCCGGACCAGATATTCGCCAGGCTCCGCTGGGGCGGGTGCTTCGTGTACGTGTCCACCAGGCACCGCGAGGTCGAGGAAGTCGCTCGCAAGTTCCCGTCGCGCGGATTCATGATCGAGCGGCCGCCGGACTTTGTCCGCACCGGTCCCAGATGGCTCCCCCTGCCCTGGGTCACCAGCAAGATCCACTATTTCATCGCACGGAAAGTGCAACTGCTCCTGCCGGGTCAGGACACCGAACGCTTCACCTACCAGGTTTCGCTGGCGCGGCACGACGACCCCAGGGAGCCGTTCGTGGTCCTCAAGGAAGTGCCCAGCCCCGAATCGGTCGCCATGCGCCTGCGCAACCGCTTCCCCGAGGTCTCCCACGACATCATCGACAAACGCGCCCGCAAGTTCACGGAGAAGATCTTCCCCACGTTTCTCACCCGCGAGGCGGCCCTGCTGATGATCCTCCAGGAACACATGGCTCCGCCGTACAACGCGCGCGTGCCGCGGGTGATCGATGTCGAGAAGGACGACCGCGGCTTCGTCCGACGCCTGCGGATGAACTGGCTGCGCAACGGCGGCGAACCGCTCCCACAGATGGAATTCGCCCGCCAGAGCGCCGACCTGCTTCGCGTGGTCCACGACGTGGCCGGCGTGATTCACCTCGATCTCCGGCTCGACAACTTCGTCATCACGCCCGCGGGAGTGGGTTTCGTCGATTTCGGCTCGGCCGTGCGCGTCAACGAGAACCTGGCCGAAAACCCGCTGCTGGAGAGCCTGTTTGACGAACTCATGCGAACCAGCCAGATCCAGCGGATGCTCGAGAAGATGACCACCAGCGGCGCCGTGACCTCCAGCGCCATCAGCAGGGGGTATCAGAAGGTCGACAAGGCGGTCGACTTCTTCTACCTGGCGGTGCAGTTCAACTCCCCGCACGCCAACCCCGATTTGGCCGGCCTGATTCTCTACGACCCCGCCGGCCGCGATGCCAAGGATCTTTCGCGCCTGACCGAGATGATCCTCCGCCCGCCCGACCCGTCGAACCCGCCATTCAAAAGCGCCAAGGACATCCTCCACGGGGTCGAGCGGATCATGCTGAAACTCGACCAGCGGCCGAGGGGATAAGTGGTGGCGCCTCGCCAGGTGTCGCCGCGATCGCCGATCGCGATTCCCCG
Source organism: Tepidisphaeraceae bacterium (assembly GCA_049514055.1). Lineage (GTDB taxonomy): Bacteria > Planctomycetota > Phycisphaerae > Tepidisphaerales > Tepidisphaeraceae > JANYKD01. The sequence continues at coordinate 3,196 of JBEKVL010000349.1, forward strand.
CCGCGATGACCCATCGCGGCTACAGCATCCGGGCCTTTCCCAAGCCGTACTCTCAGCGTAACCTGTCAACATGCCCAGCCGGCCGCAGTCACCGCCTGCCGAACGCTTCGCATGGATCACCCAATGCGCGCTATTCGTCTTGTTGGCGACGGTCTGCGCGCGGTGCGGTCTGACGGAGACACTGCGGGACCCGATGCCCGTCGTGCCGGGAACGGCCTCGCCGCCGCGCGGGCCCGGCCCGGCCGTGGGCATCGCGCTTGATCTGCTGCTCTGGCTCCCGGTCCTGCTGGTTTTTCTGCGCCGCCTGCTCGACCGCGAGTATCGTGTGCGGCTTCCGTTGTCCTTCCTGCCACTGGTGCTGCTGTGCGTATGGGCGCTCATCTCGATCGCGTGGGCGGCCGACAAGTTCGCGGTACTGGTCAATGCGTTTCACCTGATCGGAGCGGCCGGGGCGATGTTCGCGGCCGTGCAACTCGTACGCGGCTGGAGACAAGTGCGGCTCGTCGCGGGCGTGGCGATGGGTGTGATGCTCATGCTTCTGGCCAATGGCGTCAACAAACGCGTCTTCGACGCGCCGGAGATCATCCGCGAGTGGAATGACCGGAGCAGCCCCAACAGCCGCTGGCACTACATGCAGGAGCATGGACTGCACGAAACCGACTTTCAGTTCCAGCAGATCGAGAAGAAGATCGCGGGCGGCGAATTGACCGGATTCAGTGCCTCGGCCAACACCTACGGCGCAATGATCGCCGTGGGGCTGGTCGTGCTCTTCGGCATCATGGCCCAGGGCCTGAGTGACAGCCGCAAATGGTGGTGGGCGACTGCGGTGGTGGCGCTTCCGGCCGCCGTGTTCGTGCTGCGATACACGCACTCGCGTCAGGCGGCCATGACGCCGCTGCTCGGGTTGTCGGCGCTGCTGCTGGTTCGCTGGAAGGGCTCCTGGCTGGCAGCGCGCGCAACAACCGTGTATTGGCTGGGCGCGGGCGCATTCGCGCTCGGCGCGGTCGCTCTCGTCGGCCACGCCATGTATCATGGCTCGCTGGGCGACCGGTCGTTGACCTTTCGCTGGTATTACTGGGTTGGCGCGGCCCGGATCGTGGCCCAGCGGCCATTCACGGGGGTCGGCTGGGCGAACTTCGGCGAATACTACTCTTCCGTCCGAGTCGCCCAGGCCACCGAAGAGGTGCAGGATCCGCACAACATCCTGGTGCGGGCGTTCGCGGAGCTGGGGATTGTCGGCGGCGCGTTGCTGGTGGCGTGGCTGATGCGGCTGTTCTGGGAGATGACCCGGCCAACTGCTCCGGCGGATACGTCCATCGAGGGACACAGGCGGAACGCCCGTGCCACGAAAGAGAATGCCGCTCCGGTCAAGTGGGCCATCGGCCTGGCCATCGCGGCCGCCGCGCTCAACCTGCTCGCCGGGCATGATTTCTCGCAGAACGCCGCGTGGCTCGAACTCCAGGCAATTTACTCTCTCGGCGCGGCCGTGCTGCTGGCGGCGGCGATATTCATGGCAACCACGTCCGGGCGGTCGACGCTGTGGGATGATGCTCCCGGAGACTGGATCCTCCGCGGGCTCGTCGCGGCCGCCGGCATCTTCTTCATCCATAACCTGATCGACTTCTCCTGGAGCGAGCCCGCGCCATTCTCTCTCTTCTCGCTCCTGGCCGGCGCGGCCGTCGGCGCCCGCCAGCGGCCGGCGGCCGCGGCAATGCCCGTTTCAGCAGTGGCGGGCACGGCCGGCGGCGCAACTGTCCTGTGGTTGGCAGCGCTGCTGTGCGTCTGGCGTCCGGTGTATATTGCCGAGGACCGGGCGGCCGAAGCCGATGCCCGCGTGCGGGCCGCGTGGTCCAATGGCGAAGTCAATCGATTCGTGATCGGCGCCGCCGCGGACGACTATGCGGCCGCCTTCGACATGATGCCGCTCAACGCGGACTACCTGCTGCGCGGGGCCCAGATGCAGGCATTGCGGGGCGATCGAGCGCGCGCGGCCGGGGCCTGTGACCAGGCAATTCGCGTCAACCCCCGGCAGGCGACGTATCACATCCTCCGCGCCGAGATCGAGCTGACCGGCGACAAGCCCGACCCGGCCATCGTGAAACGGGCGATGGAATCGGCCATCACCCTCGATCCGCGGCAGGTCTCTCTGCACATCCGCTACGGCGATGCGCTGTTGCGCCTTGGCGACAAAGCCGCCGCGCAGTGCGAGTATGCCAGGGCGCTGGCGCTCGATGATGAGCTTCCTGAGAAGGAGCCCAAGCGCCTCCCGACCGCCCGGCGCCTGGAACTCGAAAGAAAAGCCCGTGGGGAGTGAGGAAGATTCCGGCTATTTGGCCGCTCGTCGCTGGAGAGCGCCTTCTTCAATCGTCCGTGCGTATCGGTCCAAAGTGAACTGCCTGCTCTTGTGAATGGCGTTGTCGGCCATGGACTGGAGCAAGGCCCGGTCCTGGTGGAACTTCAATATCGCCTCGGCAAGCGCGGCCGGATCGCGGATGGGAATGATGTATCCATCCGAGCCTGGCGTCACCACGTCGCCGCAGTTGGGCGTGGTGATGACGGGCAGGCCGTAGGACATGGCTTCAATCTGGGTCAGCGCAAACCCTTCGGATACCGTGGGCAGGACGAAAACATCGGATTTCCGGAAGAGCGTGATGGCGTCCTTGCGGACAACCGGGCCGATGACCTGGACGTTGGCGGGGGCCGATTTCACGGCCGTTTCGGAGATGCCGATGCGTCCGGCGACACGGAAGCGGATGTTCTCCTTCAGCAGCAGCCGCGCGGCTTCAAACAGATACGGGATTCCCTTTCGGAGCACGATCTGTCCCAGCCAGAGAACCTCCAGTGGTGTGTCCCGGCCGGGAACGACCTTGCTCGTGACCGGCGCCTCGACCTCGTATGCGAGCGGCACCACCAGCAACTTGTCGAGGGGCGCGCCCTGTTTGTGGATGGCGCGGCGCGAGAATTCCGAATTGACGACGATCATATCGGCGGTCTGCCACTCCTGGACGAGACGATCGTAGTACTCGTCGGGCGCCCGGCCAGGGAAGGCTTCCCACCCCTCCCAGCGCGTGGTTTCCTCGTGGACCATCTCGTCGTCGACTCGGCCCGGATCGAGTTGATCGACGACGCAGAACACGCCCCGTTCCCGGGCAAACTGAATCGTCTCGAGAGCGCCGGTTGAGAAGGCAAAGACCGCGTCCGATGCCGGGCTCAACGTCTGGCGGCGCAATTGATCGGCGACGCGACTGGCGAAGAACCTGCCGGTTTCGTTGAAGCCGAGGAACACCTCCTTGTTGTCCTTGGCCTGAGTAGTCACACGATGACGCAAATCATGCAAGAACATGGCGGCCGTGAAACTTACGACCTTTTCCGGCGGGAGGGCGGCGTTGAAGCGGTGGGAGAACCCCCAGAACGGCCTGGGAAGCCGGTGAAACAGCCCGGCAAAGTGCCGACACCAGAGATCGGTGTAAAAGAGCCTGAGACACCCGCGCCGGTGGAAACTCAGCGGACAGGCATACAACTCGCGTGAGCCGATCTGACTGACAATCCACTGCAAACGCGGCATAGCGCATCACCTCGTTCGGTCTTCTGCCCGCCGGTCTCCTGCCGCCACGCCGTGCCACCAACAGCAGTGGAAAGGGGCGCGGTCAGGCCGAACCGCCGTCCGGTTCCGCGTTGACCTGAGGAGCCGTAAACATGTTGAAGAACCAGATCAGCATCGCCAGAGCGAC
>JBEKVL010000350.1:0-6917 GCA_049514055.1 Tepidisphaeraceae bacterium
TACACTTCTCGCGGCGACAATGCGGTCGTTTTCGTTTGTAACTGCCGCACAACACAGGAGATACAGCTTCGCGGTCGTGATCTCTGGTCCCCGCGAGTGTAACCCCGCTTTGAACCACGCCGAAAAGGAGAACGAACTGTCACTGTCTCGGTCGTCAGGCCGGCTTGGGCTCGGCAAAGCTGAACTTGCCAGGGATGGGCACGGGATAGATGCCCTTGTCGTCGGGCTTGTTGGGCGGTTCCATGTCCCAGGTGCATTCCTCGGCCTTGGGGGCATAGGCAAACGTTGATTTCATCATCTGGTCCCAGGTGGTTTCCTGGCCGGAATAGCAGGAAAGCTGGCCCATGATGGTGACGAGGGTCGATCGGGCCGCGTAGTCGCCGCAGTTGAGCGGCTTGCCATCGCGGATGGCCTTGAAGAAATCGACGTGCTCGAGCACGTAGGGGTTGTCCCATTTGCCCGTGAATTTCCAGGGCTTTTCGCCATCAATTCGGCCGGACTTCACAAATGCCTTGCCCTTGGCACCGAGAATGATGGAGGAGTCTTCGTTGTAGCAATTGGGCTGGGTGCGGCAGAAGGCATAGACGCGGATGCCGCCGGCATACTCGTACACGACGGAGTGGTGATCGAAGACGTCGCCGTAGACATACGGCAGATCAAACGTGGACGACCGCCCGGCCAGGCCGTGGCACTTCACCGGCACGGCCTCTTTCATCGCCCAGGTGGCCCGGTCGATGTTGTGGACCAGCGACTGCGGGACATCGTCGCCGCAAAGCCAGCGGAAGCGATACTGGCAGGAATACTGCCAGTGCAGTTCGGACATGCCCTCCGGCCGGCGCTGCACCAGGCCGTAGGGGGCGCGGATGAAGTTCTCCTCGATGGAAACGATGTCGCCGATCTGGCCATCCTGCACGCGCTGGATGCACTCCTTCATCTCCGGGGCGTAGCGGGAATGCAGGCCGGAAAGAATGGAGAGTTTCTTCTCCTTGGCCATGGCGGTGGCGTCCATGAGGGTCTTGATTCCGTAGGGGTCGATGGCGTGGGGTTTTTCGCAGAAGGCGTGTTTGCCGGCGGCGATGGCCGCCTTGACGTACATCGGGTGGAACTTGGCCGCGCAGGCAATGAGCACGACATCCACCGCGTCGATGACTTTCTTGTAGCCGTCAATGCCTGAGAACATGTTGTCGGGCGTCACATCCACCTGCTCGGGTTTCTGTTTCTTGAGAACGCCGTGCTTGTCCTTGACGCGATCGAGGAAAAGATCGGTCATGGCGACGAGTTTGATGCCCGGATCGGCCGTCATGGCGTCGTGGGCCGCCCCGGTGCAGCGCCCGCCGCAGCCGATCATGCCGATCTTGATCGTGTCCGACCCGGCCGCATGGGCCGAGCGCGCAACCGACAATGCCGCGATGGCGGCGGCCGATGTCTTGATGAAACCCCGACGTGACACTTGCGAAGTTGACATGAGAGGCTCCTTTATTTGAGAAAGCTGGCGTTCACCCACTGGTACATCTCGTCAGTGGGAGGCGTTGTGCTGCGGGAAAACCCGAAATCCGAAACTCCAGATCCGAATGAATGACGAATGGCCGAAATCGGAATTGGGCATCGTGTACTCGGATTTCTTTCGTCATTCGGATTTCGAGTTTCATCATTTTTCTTCAGAGATACCCAACTCCTTCAGTGTCCCACGCAGCCACCCCAGCGACCTCTCGATCATCGGCCCGCCGGCGCCTTCGCATTCCATGCTCAACATGCCGGTGTAGCCGTTGTCGCGGAGAATGGTCAGGCATTTCTTGATATTGTCCGCATTGACCCCTTCGCCCAGCGAACAGGCCGACACTGCGATACCGGTGGCGTTGCCGCGGATGGAATCGGCCAGCGACTTGGACACGTCCTTCACATGGACGTGCGAGACCTTCCTGATGAACCGCGTGAGGAACTCGGCCGGATCCCGGCCGGCGATGAACGTGTTGCCGGTGTCCATGTTCATGCGCAGGAACGGCGAATCGACAAACGCCTGCATCTCGGCCATGGCGCCCGGGTTGGTCGTGAAGTACCCATGCGGCTCGATGTTGACGATGATCTTGTGGGCGTCGGCCACCTTGATGATCTGCTCGTACTGCCACTTCATGTGCTTCATCGACTCCTTGTCGTCGATCCCCTCGGGCGCGTGCAGGCCGTCGGTGGTATCGACGCAGGGGCAGCCGATCTGGGCGGCCCAGGCGATGGACTTGAGCACATACGGCACGCCGCGGATCGGGCCATCCTGATTCGACAGCGGGTAGGCAGCATCCACCTGCGAGAAGCGGACCTCGTACTTGTCCATCTTTTTGCGAAGCAGGACCGGGTCTTCATAGAGGGCGACATGCGGCTGATACCCCAGCCCGTGAATCCACGAAACCCCGTCGATCAGCCCGCACTCGATGTAGTGGACGCCGTTCTTCTGGGCCCACTGCAGGCATTTCTCGAACGACCAGTAGGCCGAGTTGAACGCATCCGTGTGGAATCCGATTTTCATAGGGCCTTTCGTTGAGGTGTTTTCAGCAGCCCGGACGACCTGCGTGACAGTGATGGCCGCGGCGACCGAGAGTCAAGTCTTGAGCAGCCGGCGGTGAGTGAGATCTGGATTTGACATGGTTGCCAGATGTTAGTTGATAGTTGCCAGCGGCCAGTTGCCGGCTATTCAAACACAAGAGCGGCACGGGTTCAAGGGTTCGGAGGTTCAAGAGTTCGAGGGTGCAAAGCTTCATTAGTCTTCATCGATCGGCTGATCAATGTGTAATTCCCGATTCGGAAGAGGGTTAGATACGGAGGCGGATTCTGATACGCTGGACAATCGAACTGGCGCAGTCAGACGCCAAGGCCGGCGACCTCGAGCCGGACATCTCTTGGGCAGCCGAAGAAGGAGAGGCGAAGGGACCTTAGGGCTGTTTGACGAGCGCGGCCGTTTCGGCGTATTGGCTGAGCCATCTGGCCATCTGGGGAACGGTGCCGATGAGCAATGTGCCGAGGACTGACAGCACGACGGCCGTGACGATGGGCCATTGGCGGGGCAGGGCAGCGGCGGGCACATCGGGCGAGGGACGGAGGAACATGGCGCCGACGATACGCAGGTAGTAGCCGGCCGAGATAGCGGCGTTGGTGACGAGGATGATGACCAGCCAGAGATTGCCGGCGTCGAGCGCGGGACGGATCAGGAAGAGTTTGCCGAAGAAACCGACCGTCAGCGGCAGGCCGATCAGTGAGAAACAGGAGACGGTCATCGCCAGGCCGAGCACGACATTCTTGCGGCCCTGGCCGGCGAGATCCTCGAAGGTCTCGGCCGAGCCTTTACCTTCGCGCGAGGGCAGGAGCATCAGTACGCCGAACGCGCCGACGTTCATCAGGCCGTAGGCTGTGAGGTAGAAGACGACACCCGACAGCGCGTCATTGTGAGCGCCGGCCAGCGAGGCCAGGCCGACGAGCATGTAGCCCGAGTGGGCGATTGACGAATAGGCGAGGGTACGTTTGATGTTGGTTTGCAGCAGGCCCAGGAGATTGCCGACGGACATGGTGATGGCGGCGATGGCCCAGAGCATGGTCACCAGGCTGGGCGGGAGGTTGAAGTTGTTGCCGCCGACAGCGTGGAGGATCTTGATGGTGGCGACGATGCCGGCGGCCTTGGGGACGAAGGCGAGGAAGGCGGTGACGCTGGTGGCCGCTCCTTCATAGACGTCGCCGGCATAGAAGTGCAGCGGGAAGGCGGCCAGTTTGTAGGCCACGCCGACAAGCACCAGCACGACGGCGAACAGTTGCCAGGTGGGCAGTGTGCCGTTGGTGCGGATGGCGCTCTGAATGCTGTCGGCAATCTCGGTCAGGTTGATCTTGCCGGTGGCGCCGAAGAGGTAGGAGAAGCCGAAGAGCATGATCGCCGCCGACAGCGCGCCGAGGAAGAAATACTTCAGGCCGGCTTCCTGCGCCAGCGGCGTGCCGCGGGACATGGACACCATGACGTACGTCGGTATGGAAACCAGTTCGAGCGCCAGGAACAGGACGATCAGGTCGTTGGCGGCGCAGAGCAGGACGAGCCCCGTCACGGAGAGCGTGAGCAGGCCAAAGTATTCGCCGGTGTCGTGGCCAAGTTCGAGGGCGGAATTACCGTTGGCATCCTTGTTGGTCGGGAAACTCAGCAGGGCAAGCAGCGCGCCCATGAGCAGGGCCAGCAGGCGGAAATAGTGGCCGAATTCGTCGATCCAGAGAGTCTGGAACAGGTTGCCGACCGGCTCAATGTTGGTACCAAGCTGCATGATGAACGTGCCGAGCATGGCACCGATGGCGAGTATGGCCGAGAGCCGGCGGATGGCCGGCTTCTTCGAGCAGCCGAGCAGGAAGAGCAGGAACGCCACGGCGATGAGGATGATCTCGGGGAGGATGGTGGAGAGGTCGGGCATGTTGTTAGTTGGTAGGGTGGGCACTGCCCACCATCTGCGGCCAGTCGCCATTCTCGCTTCCTGCCTCGGTTCCTTCGTGTTTCGCCGCCAGCGTCTTGGCGTCATACGGATTCGCGGCCGTGTCCTTGGTAATGAGCAGTTGCTTCACCGGGTGGTAGAACGTATCCATCAACTTACCGGGGATAACGCCAAGGATGACGACGGCCAGGGCCAGCGGAATGAGTATACTCATCTCGCGGGCGCTGAGGTCGGTGGGGAGTTCATCGGGGGTGTGGTCGTCCTTCGTATCGTGGCCGTGGGCATCGTGGTCGCCAGGCGTCTTGAGCGGGCCCCAGATGACGCGGGCGGCCAGGTGGAGCATGTAGACCGCGCCGAGAATGATACCCAGGGCGGCGAAGGCTCCGTACTTAATGCCCAGCCCCGGCGACTTGAACGCGCCCAGGATCGTCAGGAACTCGGACGCGAAGCCGTTCAGGCCGGGCAAGGCGATGGAACTCAGCACGAACAGGATGAAGAAGAACGCCAGCCTGGGCATCTTCCGCGCCAGGCCTGAGAGCTGGTTGATATCGCGCGTGTGGTAGCGCTCGTAGATCATGCCGACGACCAGGAACATGGCCCCGGTCGAGAGTCCGTGGTTGATCATGTAGAGGATCGCGCCGTAGACGCCCTCGAAGTTCATGGCGGCCAGTCCCAGCACGCAGAAGCCCATGTGCGACACGGAGGAATAGGCCACCAGCTTCTTGATGTCCTGCTGCACCCAGGCGACCAGCGCGCCGTAAATAATGGCAATCACACAGAGCACGCCGACGACATGCACGAGGCTCGGCGAAGTGGCGAAGCCGATCGGCAACACCAGCCGCAGGATGCCGTAGGTGCCGAGCTTGAGCAGAACGCCGGCAAGGATGACGGAGCCGGCCGTGGGGGCCTCGGTGTGGGCCAGCGGCAGCCACGTATGCACGGGGAACAGCGGCACTTTGACGGCAAACCCGGCCATCAGGCCCAGAGCCACCCACATGCGCTCGGTTTCGCTGAGCCGGTTGACGGCGAAGTCGGTGATCGTGGCGATCTCGAAGCTGTGGGCCTTGAGCCCGAGGTAGAGCAGCGCCGCCAGCGTGAAGACGCCGCCGGCGAAGGTGAACAGGAAGAACTTGACGGCCGCGTAGCGGCGGTCGGGGCCGCCCCAGATGCCGATGATGAAGAACATCGGAACCAGGGTCAACTCGAAAAAGATGTAGAAGAGCAGGGCATCGCGGGAGACGAACACGCCGACCATGGCGCTGAGCAGCAGGAGCATCCAGGCGTAGTATTGTTTGGGGCGGTCCTGGACGCTCTGGAAACTCGCCCAGATGGCCAGCGGCTGGAGGAAGACGGTGAGCATGACCAGCCAGAGGGAAACCGAATCGACGCCGAAGGCGAGGTTGAAACCGACGGATGGGATGCCGACGATGTCGAGCGTGAACTGCATCGCGGGGTTGTTCCACTGATACGCGAACACCAGCGGCAACACGGCCAGGAAGCACACGAGGCTGGAACCCAGGGCAATGCCCCGCGCCACTTTGCCATTCGGCGCAAAGGCGCAGAGCAACGCGCCGAAGGCCGGAAGAGCGAGGATGACGGGGATGAGGTATTCCATGTTTCGTTGCGTCGGCTAGATGAAGATCAACAAAAGGATGGCCGCCACGCCGGCGAGCATCATCAGGGCATAGCCCTGGAGGCGGCCTCGCTGGGTGGTGAGTTTGAGCGTGAACCCGCCCAGTTGCGGGATGAACCCGATGGTGTTGACCAGTCCGTCGACCAGCCAGCGGTCAATCCAGAAGAACGCTTTGCCGAGCGTGCGTAGCGGCTCGACGATGGCAGCCTGGTAGATCTCGTCCACAAAATACTTGCCCTCGAGCAGGATCCGCAGGGCGGGGAAACGGTTGGCTAGGGCATCGCCCTTGGCGCGGTTCTGGAGATGGTTCGCGTAGGCCAGGAGAATGCCGAGGAAGGCGATGAGGACGCTGGCGGCCATAATCGACTGGTGCGCCGGCGAGACCAGCCTCTCGTCGCCCAGTTGGCCCCACGCGGCGGGGTCCACCCACTGCGTGGATTGCACCTTGGCCACATCATAGCCCAGGGTGAACGACGGACTGTTGCCGAGGAACTCGGCCAGACGATGGCTGATACGCTCGGGAAAGAGCGTGCCTGGCAGGTTCAGCGCCCCGGCTGCGACCGCGCCGATCGCGAGGATCAACAGCGGGAGGATCATCAGCATGGGTTCATGATTGTGATGGGCTTCGGCGTGCGCGTGATCCGCCGGGGCGCCGTGGGCGTGGTCGTCCTGGCCGTGCCCCCCTGCCGGGGGCGCGGGGATGACCTCGGGGCCTTCGAACACCCGGAAGTAGAGACGGAAGGCGTAGTAAGCTGTCAGCAGCGCGGTCAGGAGCATCACGGCGCCCAGAAGTTTGCTGTGGTCCCACGCGGCCACGACGATCTCGTCTTTGGACC
>JBEKVL010000351.1:0-7933 GCA_049514055.1 Tepidisphaeraceae bacterium
GGCCGACACCTCATCATCCGCCCTATGGGCGGGTATCGCACCCATGGCCGATCCCAAAGTCACCAACAGTTCCTTGTTGTCCATGTTTCTCCCGGCTATAAGCGATCACTGTCCGTAACCATACCTTGCCTTGACGTAATCTGACCAGTCTCGCCAGTGGCCTGCCGTGTCGTTCTTCCGAACCCAAGTCGCCCAATCTTGGTGATGGAAGACGGCAAATCTAGCCTTGCCATTGAACCCTGAGCCAGATCTGACACTCCGGTTGTCTTCAGGCAACTCATGAGCGACTCGTTCCGAGGGTCAAGAGCGACGCGACAGCATGCACCCGACATGGAATTCTTCTGACGATACACTCAGTTTCCTTAATTCCGCCTTAATCTTCTTGTTCCCATCCGCTGGCAAGTTATAGTAGGCCGCTCAGTCGTTATCGGAGTCTCCGCGGGGTTGTTTGTCGCCGGAGCTATCCGAACCGAGCCGAAGCGTACTGATCCAGTTGCCTGACACCAAGAGCGGGCTCCAGACGCGGCCTGCGGGAGAAGAACACATGACGCGGCAAACGAAGTTCTCAGCGGGCAAGTGGGTTGCCACGAACAGGAATCGGCGGCGGCGAGTTGAGACGGACCTGCTCCAGCGGACAGTCTGTGTGGCCGAGCCACTCGAGGGCCGGTTGCTGTTGTCCAAGACGATCTATGTGGATGTGAATTCGCCGGCGCCGGCGACGAATGGGCCGTCGTGGTCACAGGCTTACACAGATCTGCAACTGGCGCTGGGGGCGGCGGTGTCGGGGGATACGATTGAGGTGGCGGATGGGACGTATAAGCCGACCTCGGGCACGGATCGGACGATCTCGTTCCAGTTGAAGGCGGGCGTTGCCATCTATGGCGGCTATGCCGGGTACGGAGCCGGGAATCCGGACGCACGGGATGTCGTGATGTATCCGACGATCCTGTCGGGGGACATTGGCACGATCGGAACCACCACGGACAACAGCTACCATGTGGTCGTCGGCAGCGGCACGAGCTCGACGGCCATTCTGTCGGGCTTCACGATCACTGGTTCCTCGGTGAACTACGCAGGCGGCGGAATGTACAACTCCGGTGGCAGTCCAACGCTGATCGCCTGCACGTTCACGGCCAATCTCGGCCTCCTTAACGGCGGGGGAATGGCGAACGTCGCCTCCTCGGCGCCCTCTTTGACTAACTGTACTTTCACCGGAAACTCGGCCACGAATACATACGGGCGCGGCGGCGGCATGTATAACAGTGGATCGTCGCCGTCACTAAACAACTGTGTTTTCAGCGGAAACATCGCGGTCTACAACGGCGGCGGAATCTTCAACACGGCCTCGTCCTCACCCAACTTGAATGGTTGCACATTCAACGGGAACTCGGCCAGCGGTCCAAATGGCAGCGGTGGTGGAGTCTATAACGAAGGATCGTCACCCACGTTAACCAACTGCACCTTCACTGGAAACAACGGGCGCATATCCGGCGGCGGGATGTCGAACGTCTCATCGTCATCGGCCACATTGACCAGTTGTCTGTTCACGGGTAACTCGGCCCACATTGGCGGCGGGATGAGAAACAACGCGTCTTCGCCGGTCCTGATGAATTGCATCTTCACCGGAAACCAGGCGACCAGAGACTCTGACGTTTACGCCGGCGGCGGGATGTACAACTCATCATCCTCCGCTCCAAGGTTGACCAACTGTGTCTTCAGCGGCAACGCGACGCTGAACGGAGGTTTCGGTGCGGCCATATGCGACGTATCTTCGTCCGTAACCTTGAGCAATTGCACCATCAGTGGCAATGTTGTGTACGGCGACGCCGGCCTCGGCGGCGGCATCTACAGCGACAGTGTGTCCCCGACACTGACCAACTGCATCGTTTGGGCGAATGTTGCGGTGGCCAGTCCGCAGATCTCCCAGCCAAACGGAACACCAGTCGTCACCTACAGCGACGTCCAGGGCGGCTGGAGCGGGCAGGGGAACGTGAATGTCGATCCGACGTACATCCGTAATCCCAGTTCGGGTGCCGATGGTGTTTGGGCCACGGCCGACGACGACTACGGCGATCTCCGGCTCCAAGCGTGCTCGCCGCTTGTCGATGCCGGGAGCAATGCGGGTGTGACAACCGGAGTCACGACCGATGCGGCCGGACAAAGCCGGTTTGTCGACGTTCCCACCACCGCAGATACGGGATCGGGAACAGCACCCATCGTTGACATGGGTGCGTACGAAGCCGTGCCGGTTCTCTCGGCCAACGCCGGTGGGCCTTATGCCGTCATCGCGGGGTCAGCGCTGGTACTCAACGGCCGTGGCGCCAGCGCGGCCGCAGGCGACGTGCAGTATGCGTGGGACTTCAACGGCGACGGGCTCTTTGATGATGCAACAGGATCCAAGCCGACATTCCTCACCGCGGGATTGCCGGCCGGCACGATCACAATCTCGTTGCGCGTAACGGATTCGGCATCACAGAACATCATCGCCACAGCCGGCGTGAAGATTGTGCCGCCCGTGCTCTACGTTGACAGCCGTGCTACGGGCGCCAATGACGGATCGACTTGGAATAACGCGTTCACGAATCTGACCACGGCGATCGCACAGTCCGTCTCTGGCCAGGATCTTCATGTGGCCGGTGGCACGTACAAACCGACGACAACCACTGATCGCACCGCGTCATTCCGCCTTCAGAACGGCGTTCGCTTGTTTGGCGGCTACGCCGGGATTGGAGCGGCGAATCCCGACGCGCGCAGCATTACGACGTTTGTCACGATCCTTTCCGGCGACATCGGCGTGCCCGGAAGCATCTCCGACAACTCCTCCCACGTTGTCAATGGCAGCAGCACGGACTCGACCGCAGTGATCGATGGCTTCACCATCACCGGCGGCAATGCCAGCGGAACCACTGCCCCCGCCAACCAAGGTGGCGGCATGTTCATCTTTTCGGGCAGCCCGACGATCAGTAATTGCAGATTCGCCGGCAACAGCGCCGACAGCGGCGGAGGGCTGTTCAATGGGTCTGCGTCGCCGACATTGACCGGCTGCACATTTGTCGGCAATCTGGCGGGCAGCGGCGGGGGAATGGCAAACGACGCCACTTCGGTGCCCACAACCATCAACTGCACTTTTGTCGTCAACGCGGTTACCCGTTATGGCGGCGCGATCGACGGTTCGGGCACGCCAGGACCGATTACAAACTGCATCCTGTGGGGTGACACCGCTCAGCAGGGCTCGAACGAGGTGAGCATCGGTGGCACTGGCATTGTCACATACTCGCTTATTCAGGGCGGCCTGTCTGGCACGGGCAATATCAGCGCCGATCCGCTGTTCGTCCGCAATCCGTCCCCCGGTGTCGACGGCCAATGGCTTACTCCCGACGACGACTGGGGCGACCTTCGTCTTCAGCCTGGCTCCCCCGCCGTGGACTCCGGCAGCAATGCGGCCGTTCCAGCAGGCGTCGTTGTCGATGCGGCAGGCAACGCGCGGTTCTACGACGTCCCCAGCAAGGCTGACACCGGATCAGGCAATGCCCCCATTGTTGACATGGGCGCCTTTGAAACACCATCGCTCATGGCCGACGCCGGCAGTCAGTATAGCGTCCTTTCCGATGGCAGTGTGACGCTCCGGGGACAAGGGTTCAGTTCCGTTTCTGACATGCTCTCATTCGCGTGGGACTTCAATGGCGACGGCGTCTTCGACGACGCAACTGGCACGAATCCGGTCTTTGACCCGTCCGGACGGCCGTGGTTTACGCCTGTTCCAGTTTCGCTGCGAGTCACTAATTCGCAGGGCCAGTCTGTGATTGCCACGGCAACAGTGACAATTGTTCCACCGATCTACGTCGATGTGAATGCCTCCGGTGCTGGAACCGGCGCCAGTTGGACCGACGCATTCACCGATTTGGCCTTGGCCATTGCGGGAGCGATCCCCGGCCAACAGATTCGCGTGGCGGTTGGAACGTATCGGCCGACAAACACGACCGACCGGACGAAGTCGTTTCAACTCAAGGATGGCGTGGGCCTGTTTGGCGGCTACGCGGGCCACGCGGCCGCCAATCCAGATTCGCGGAATGTCGTGCTGAACCCAACGGTGCTTTCCGGCGACATCGGGACGGCCGGAAACGCCGCCGACAACAGCTATCACGTGGTCGTCGGGTCGAGCACGAATTCCACCGCCGTGATCGACGGTTTCACGATCGTGGCAGGCAATGCCAGCGGATCCAGCCCCAACGATTCAGGTGGCGGCATCTACAACGGCAGTTCCGCCTATCCGACAATCCGCAACTGCACCTTCCGCGGAAATTCGGCAACCTACGGCAGTGCGATGTACAATGCCGGCAACGGCCAGACAACTCAGACTCTGCTGGTCGCCAACTGTGTCTTCACCGGCAACGCCAAGACTGCGATCTACAATGCCACGAGCAACCTCTTTCTCGTCAACTGCACGATCGTCGGCAGCCAGACGGCACTCGTTGCCAATCCCACGCCTGCACCGACTCTGACCAACTGCATTCTATGGTGTGACTCGCAGATTTCCGGTACGGCCACGGTGACCTACTCGTTCCTGCGATCCGGCATGGCCGGCGTTGGTAACATCCGCGGCGATGCCATGTTCGTCCGCAATCCTGCCCCCGGCGCCGATGGCGCGTGGGGTACGGCCGACGACGACTACGGCGATCTCCGCGTCCTGCCCTGGTCGCCCCTGGTCGATGCCGGAAACAACTCCGCCGTTCCGGCCGGTATCAGCACAGACATCGCAGGCAACGCCCGCTTGCAGGATGTTCCCACGACACCCGACACAGGTGCAGGCATTGCTCCGATCGTGGACATCGGCGCATACGAGGCGTCCCCTGCGCTCGCCGCTTGGACGGGCGGGCCGTATGGCGTGACTTCCGGCCAGAACACTACACTCAAGGGGTATGGGGCCAGTCCGGCAGCCGGATCATTGCGGTATGAATGGGAGTGGACCGGCGATGGCAAGTTCGACGACGCCAAGGGGTCCAGTCCTGTCTTCTCCGCCGCGGGCATGCCCGCAGGCACGGTGCTGACGCTATCACTTCGCGTGACCGATGCGGCCAACAATTCGGTCGTCGATTCGACGACGCTTACGGTCCTGCCGGTGATTTTCGTGGATGCCAGTGCCGTTGGCGCCAACAACGGGACGACCTGGGCCGACGCCTACACCAGCCTTGCGGCTGGCTTGGCACAGGCGGTATCCGGCTCGGAAATCCATGTCGCCGACGGAACGTACAAGCCGACGACGACGACGGATCGCACCATCTCGTTCCAACTCAAGAACGGCGTGCGAATCCTGGGTGGGTATGCCGGTTTCGGGGCACCCAATCCCGACGCCCGCGATGTTGCAACCTATCGTAGCGTCCTGTCCGGCGATATCGGTGTGATCGGTGACACTTCTGACAACAGCAACTCTGTGGTGACGGCGTTGCAAACCGATTCCACCGCCGTTCTCGATGGGTGTACCATCACGGCTGGCCGCAGCAACGGCTATGGCGCCGGCCTGCTCATCTCCGTCGCCAGCCCGACAATCTCCAATTGTATCCTCACTGGCAATTCCGGCAGTTATGGCGGCGCGATGGCAAATTCCCAATTCGCTTCGCCGACGGTCGTCGATTGCACATTCACCGGAAACACGGCCAGCACGGGCGCTGGCATGTACAACGTCCAGTATTCATCGCCGAACGTCATCGACTGTACCTTCACCGGAAATACCGGATCGTACGGAGCAGGAATGGACAACGAATCCAGCTCCTCGCCCACACTGACAAACTGTCTCTTCGTCGGCAACAAGACCAGCGGTTCCGTCGGCGGTGGTGCCATATCAAACGTGATTGCCTCAGCGCCGAGCATCGTCAACTGCACCTTTGTCGCCAACGCCGGGACTTCCTCCGGCGGCATCTACGACAGCGCCTCGTCCCCGACGATCGTCAACTGCATCTTCCGGGACACCCTGCCTGCCGGCGGCACGGAATTCGCCCAGGTCGGCGGTGGGGCCGTCACGGTCACTTACAGCGACGTCCAAGGGGGCTGGCAGGGCACGGGGAATATCAATGCCGATCCGCTTTTCATTCGCAGCCCCAGCGCCGGCGCCGATGGTACATGGGGTACGGCAGATGATGATTACGGCGATCTCCATGTGCGACCCTGGTCGCCGGTGGTCGACGCCGGCAACAATGCACCCATCGCAGGCATCGCCACGGATGTTGGGGGCAGCGCTCGCTTGCAGGACGTTCCCACCACACCCGACACGGGTGCAGGCACAGCGCCCATCGTTGACATTGGGGCCTACGAGGTGACGACGGCGGTGGCGGCCTACACCGATGGCCCGTATTCCGTCATTCTGGGCCAGAGTATCACTCTCCACGGCTTGGGTGCCGGATCTGTGGCCGGAGCCCTGCAGTTCAACTGGGAGTGGACAGGCGATGGCAAGTTTGACGATGGCGTCGGCCCGAATCCCAGCCTGAATGCGACTGGGTTCGCCCTGGGAACGTGGCCCGTCTCGCTGCGCGTCACGGACGCGGCCGGGCAGATCGCCGTGGTCAACACAACTGTAACTACCGCACGCGGCATGGTCTACGTGGACGCGAATGCCGCCGGCGCCAACGACGGCACGACATGGACCAATGCCTACACGAGCCTCGCCACGGCGCTGACTCTCGCCGTGGCCGGGATACAGGGCCAACAGATCCGGGTGGCCGACGGTGTGTACAAGGCCACCACCAGCGCAGATCGCACGGCCACGTTTCAACTCAAGAATGGTGTAAGCCTACAGGGCGGCTATGCCGGCGCCGGCGCGCCGAATCCGTACGCCCGTAGCGTCACCGCGTATGCTACCATCCTCTCCGGCGACATTGGCATAGCGGGCAGCAATACGGACAACTCCTACCACGTTGTCACCGGCAGCGGGACTGACTCCACGGCCGTCCTCGACGGCTTCACCATCACTGCAGCCAACGCCAACGGCAATGGCACCGACCAATGGGCCGGGGGCGGCATGTACAACTCTGGCGGCAGTCCGACAGTCTCCAACTGCATGTTCCTCGGCAACGCCGCCTCGGCATACGGGGGCGAGATGTACAACACCGCGTCGTCGCCGACGCTCATCAACTGCGTCTTCAGCGGCGGCACGGCCAACACCGGCCCGGGCATTTACGATGCAAACGGGACAGCGCTGACGCTGGTCAACTGCACGCTGGCCGAGAACGCCGGTGTCGACGTCTATGCCAGCGGCGGCACGACGACGATTCGCAACTGTATTCTCTGGAGTCCGTCCGGGAGTGCCATCTCAGGTGGCACCAATACAGTGACTTACAGCCTCATGAAGAACGGCTTCAGCGGCACCGGCAATATCATGGTCGACCCGCTCTTCGTCCGGAACCCGTCTGCGACGGACTTTGGCGATCTGCGTCTGCGCCTTAATTCCCCCGCCATCGATGCCGGCAGTAATGCGAACGTGCCCGCGGGAACATCGACGGATCTGGCCACGACCTCCCGCTTTCAGGATGTTCCTTCCGTCCCCGACACCGGCGCTGGGACGGCACCGATTGTGGACATGGGCGCCTACGAAGCCACTTGGCACTCCGTCGTCTATGTGGACCCCAACGCCACTGGCGTTGAAGATGGTGGTGGATGGAGCACCGCCTACCGGGATCTTGCCCCCGTATTGGCAATGGTCATATCGGGTCAGGAAATCCATGTGGCCGACGGGTCGTACAAGCCCACACCCACGACGGACCGAACGGGGACGTTCCAGCTTAAGAATGGTGTGACGATGCTCGGCGGCTACGCGGGCTACGGTGCGGCCAACCCCGACGCCCGCAGCAGCCTTTTCCCTTCCATCCTCTCTGGCGACATCGGCGTGGCCGGTAACAACACCGACAACAGCTACCACGTTGTTACCGGCGGCGGCACGACG
>JBEKVL010000352.1:0-6890 GCA_049514055.1 Tepidisphaeraceae bacterium
ACCGAAGCGATATCGGTCGCCGGTGCTCGGTCGGTCAGATATACCCCCGAAGGCACATTGCGCATAAACCGCTGGTTTTTCAGGACTTGTAACTTCGAAAATGGGGTGCGGAATGTGAGTAGATACGGACTGTTGAAGCATCATGTTCGAACGCCGCCTCAAGATATTCTTCGCGTTCCTGGCCAGCGTCGTCGGCGTGTTGGTCCTGCGCGCGGCCAACCTGCAACTGGTCAACGCGGATTACTGGCGGAACCGCTCGCACGAAACGCTCAAACGCACCACGCTCGTCGAGACCGCGCGGGGAAGAATCCTCGACTTCCGCGGCCGGGTGGTCGCCGTCGACGAGCCCTGCATCGATGCCGCCGTCGACTACCGCGCCATCGAGAAGAACCCGCACTGGATGCGCGAGACCGCGCTGGCCCGCATTTCCCAGCGAATGCAGGCCGGGTACCGCAAGGCCGGCCAGGACGCCCGGCGGCAGATGATCGAGGAGGCGATCGACGGCGTCTCGCACGATATCGACGCCATGTGGGACACGCTCGCCGCGGAGTCGGGCAGGAGCCGGGAAGACATCGAGGAGATCAAAGGCGCGATCTACCGCCGCGTCGACTTCCGCCGCCGCGTGGTCTGGTACAAACGCTACGCACAGGCCATGAAGGACCGCGCCGAACCGTCCGACACGCCGGAGCCATGGTATCGCGAGTTTCTCTCGGCCGAGACCCCGGCGCCGGAACTGGACAATTTCAATGTCGAAGTGGCCGAGCAGTCCGCGGCCCACGTCATCCTGACCGCGATCTCGACCGAAAGCCACAACCGGCTGAAGAAGCACATCGAGGACTATCCCGGCCTGGTCCTGCGTCCGAGCAAACACCGTTACTATCCATACCAGTCCGTTGCCTGCCACACCATTGGGAACCTCTCGGGCGTCAAGAAGGAGGACCAGGACAACGACCCCAGCGTCGGCGACGAATTGCGGCAATATCTGCCGACCGATCTCGTCGGGCAATCCGGCGTCGAGGCGCTGTGCGAGCGGACGCTGCGCGGCGTGCGCGGGCGCCTGATCCGCATCGCCGGACACGATGAAGTTGTGGAACAGACCGATGCCATTCCGGGCGGCGACGTCCGGCTTTCCCTGGACATGGAACTGCAGGCGCAGATCGAGAACGTGTTCTCGAAGATGGAGTGGTTCGAGAACGGAGTGCTGGTCGAGTCACACCCGATGCACGGCGCGGCCGTGGTCATCGAAGTCCCCACCGGACAGGTGCGGGCGCTGGTGTCCTATCCGACGTTCGATCTCAACCACTACGACGAGTCGTATTCGAAGATGGCCCTGGACGACATCAACCGTCCGCTGAGCAACCGCGCCACCCAGGCGGCGCTGGAGCCGGGATCGACCGTCAAGCCGCTGGTCGGCATCGCCGCGGTCTGCGAAGGCATCATCACGGTCAACTCCACGATCGAATGCACCGGCTATCTCATCATTGATGGCAAGAAACAGAAGACGGGGCGCTGCTGGGTCGCGTCGAAGTTCGCCTCCCGGCTCGGAGACGAGGCCGTGAAACATCATCAGTTGCCCTACGGCGCCGAGCATCCCACCGGCTTTCTCACGCTGGTCGACGCCATCCAGCGGTCGTGCAACGTCTTCTTCGAAACCCTCGCCGACAAACTCGGTCTCGAGCGGCTTTCCGTCTGGATGGACCGCTTCGGCCTGGGCCGGCCCACGGGCATCGGCCTGCCGGAGCGCAGCGGGCAGTTGCCCCGGTCGTATCCGGCCGACGGGCCCGAACGCCGCTCGGTGTCGTGGTTCTGCGGCATCGGGCAGGCGCATGTGCTGGCCACGCCGATCCAGATGGCCAACGTCGCCGCGACCATCGCCCGCAACGGAATCTGGATGCGGCCCAAACTGGTCTCCGGCGGCGCGGCGGCCCCGGGCGCGACCGAGGACCGCGTGGACCTGCATCTGGATCCTTCGGCCGTCGCGGCCGTCAAGGAAGGCATGTGGAAAGTCGTGAACTCGCGCGCCGGCTCGGGTTACGACGTGCGCCGGCCTGACATCGCCATCTGCGGCAAGACCGGCACGGCCCAGGCGATGAAGTTCAGCTACATCGAGCGCGATGAACGGGGCCACGAATTGACGGACGAGCGCGGGCGACCCGTGCGGAACTTCCCGGAGATCTCCACGCGGGAGAAACCCAACCCCGCCATGCCCTGGTATCGCGGCACGGGCAACGGCGGAACCGAGTTGTCGCACGCCTGGTTCATCGGCTTCGCACCGGCCGAAAACCCGCAGATCGCCTTCGCCGTGATGCTCGAGTACGGCGGCGCCGGCGGCAAAGACGCCGCCCCGATTGTCAAGGCCCTGCTCGAAGCCTGCAAAGAGCACGGCTACTTCGGCGCCCAGTAGGACAGGCATTGCCCGTCGGGGTTGTGGCCAGGATGCTTGGCAACCGGGAGGGCCGTCGTCCTGCACGGCCGGAATCGTGTGCCCGCGATACGGCCGCAGAGCACTGCGGCGCTCCCTTTGTCAAAATAGCCGGGCACACCCCCCGTCGGCCGGATCGCGCCAGGGCTGGCCCCACGCGCGGTCATCGGGTGTGACCGTGGATTCTTGCGACGGGTTGCTGTAGCCGCGATGGGTCATCGCGGCGGGGAACCGCGATCAACGCTCGCGGCCGCAAGTGGTTTGCCAATCGGCTCTCCGCGCCGTCGCGGTCGAATTCGGACGCCCCGGTGTATACTGGATGCAAGCATGCGTAAGCCGTCACCACACTGGATCCTCGCCGGCTGCGGGTCGCTGTTGCTGGTCGCCGCGACATCCCTCGCCGGCGCCGCTCCCGCGACCACCCGGCCGGTGGAGAAACTCCCGCCCCAGGTCAGCCCTGCCGCCATCACCGTCAGCCGCGATGGTGTTCGCTATGCCTACATCAAGCGTACGCTGGCCAGCCTCGTCCCCGTCGTCGACGGCCGGGCCCAACCGGCGACAGAGTGGATCGCCAACAATCTCCTGCTCTTTTCCGCCGACTCCGGACACACCTTCTACATCGCCCGCGGACGGAACAACGCGCGCGTGGTGCTCGATGGCACGGCCGGGCCGCTGTTTGATTCGGTCGACGACTGGCTCTTCACGCCGGCCGGGCGGCTGATGTACCTGGCGAGGCAGAAGGGACTGTGCGTGATTGTCTGCGATGGCTTGCCGCGGGCGCAATTGGCCCGGGTACGGCTGGGCGCTCTGGCCGATGCACCCGACGCCTTTGCCTTCGTCGACATGACCGACACCGGCGAACGCGTCTATCGGAACAACCATCCCGAACCTGTCTACCAGCATGTTGCCGATGTGCGCCTCAGCCCCAGCGGCCTGCGCCTGGCCTATCGGGCGCAGCACAACGGCCGGTGGATGATGGTCCTCGACCACGCCGAGAAGGCGCCATGCGAGGATGTCTCGGCGCCCGTGTTCTCGGCCGATTCCGCGCATGTCGCCTGGCTGGTCACGCGCGACGGCAAGTCGGTGCTGGTGCTGGATGATGTCGAAACGCCGCTCGGTCCGGCCGGCGAACTATCGCCACCGGTGCTCTCGCCGGATGGCCGGCAGTGGCTCGCCGCGATCCGCCGCGAGGGCAAGACGCAAGTCTACTCGGCCGGGAAGCCGCTCGGCGTGTATGCCTCCATCGCTTCCCCGGCGTTCAGCCCGGATGGCGGGCGATTGGCGTTCATCGCCGTGGACGGCGCGGGGAAGAACCGCGTGGTTCTCGATGGCCGCGAAACCGAACCGGCCGACTTCATCTTCGACCTGCGTTTCAGCCCCGATTCCAGACGTTTTGCGTATGCCACGACGGTGGGGAACAGGGATACGTTGTGGGTGGATGGCAAGTTGGTCGGATCGTACGATGCGATTGCCGCGCGCACGCTCGCGTTCAGCCCGGACAGCCGGTTTTATGCGGTGGCAGTGAAGCAAGGCGCGGCGCAGCAGATCGTATACGACGGCGGCGCGACGCAACGGTTCGACGCCGTCGCCGCCGGGCAGCCGCTGTGCATCGACGCCGGGAACAACCTGCACGCCTTCGCCATCAGCGATGGGCGGCTCATGTCACTGACGGTATCGCTAAACCCATAGGAGACACTCATGTCGGATGAACCAGGCATTTCGCGGCGGAGTTTCGTGGAGAAGGCGGCGACGATTTCGGTGATGGGCCTGGCGGCCGGTTCGGCGGCGGGCGCGGAAGAGGAGGTGAAGAAACCGGGGCCGAACGGGAAGATTCACCTGGGGATCATCGGCTGCGGCGGCATGGGCCGGGGAAACCTGGGCAACTGCGCCAAGCAACCGGATGTGGTGGTGACGGCGGCGTGCGATGTCTGGCCGGCGCGTCGCGAGGCAGTGGTGGCGCAGTACAAGGACACCTGCAAGGGATATGCGGACTACCGGGAGATGCTCCAGCAGAAGGATCTGGATGCGGTGATCATCGCCACGCCGCCGCACTGGCATGCGCTGCAGGCGATCGCGGCCTGCGAAGCGGGCAAGGACATCTACCTGCAGAAACCGATGACGCTGCATTTGGGCGAGAGCCTGGCGGTGCGGAACGCGGTGAAGAAACATGGCCGGGTCTGCCAGGTGGGGACGCAGATCCACGCCAGCGAGAACTACCGGCGGGTGGTGGAGTTCATCCGCTCGGGAAACCTCGGGCAGATCGGCGTGGCGCGGACGTTCAACGTGATGAACCAGGCGGCCGGCGGCCTGCCCAAAGGCGAAGGAGCCAAGCCGCCGGAGGGTTTTGACTGGGAGATGTGGGTCGGCCCGGCGCCGATGCGGGCGTTCAACAAGACGCTGGTGGCCGATGCGTACAACCACAGCTCGTGGATGGATTTCAGCGGCGGCTGGACGCCGGGGATGGCGCCGCACATCATCGACCTGCCGATCTGGGCGCTGGACCTGGGATACCCGCTCTGCACCAGCGCCTCGGGCGGGCGCTTCGTGCTCAAGGACGAAGGGGACGCGTACGACAACCACGAGGTGCTCTGGCGCTATCAAAACATGACGTTGACTTGGATGTCATCACTTACCAACAGCTATGGATTTGACCTGCACGGCGAACCCGTGCCGAACCGGCGGCTGGGGATCTATTTCCACGGGACCAACGGAACCATGTACGCGAACTACGGAATGTTCAAAGTGATTCCCGAAGGGGACAGGATGAAGGGACTGGAAACGCCGGCCAGGAGCATTCCGCCGTCGCCGGGGCACGAGCGGGAGTGGCTGAACTGCATCATGTCACGCCAGCAGCCGAGTTGCAGCCCGGCGTATCACACGCGGCTGGATGTGCCGGTGGTGCTGAGCCTGCTGTCGCTGAAGCTGGGGCGGTCGATCCGCTTCGATCCGGCGACGGAGACGATCGTGGGCGATGCCGAGGCGGCCAAAGCGGCGGTTCCGGAGTATCGAGCGCCGTGGAAGTTCCCGGCTGAGTACCTGAAGGCGTGAGCGAGTGTTCCACCTGATCGGCAAACGGTAGGACGGACATTCTTGTCTGTCTTCGGCTGAGCTTTGCTGCCTCTCGTACGACAGACATTCTTGTCTGTCGTTTCTTCACGCCCGCCGTGAGTGGCGCTGCTACCAGTCGTAGGCGTTGACCTTGATCTCGTGGAACTCGCCGGCGTAGAGCAGTTCCACTTTCTCCACGCGCACGTCGCAGTTCTGTTTGGGGAACGTGGCGCCGAGGATGTTGCAGAGCATGGGGAACTCGATGTGCTTGAGCTCGCGGTCCTGGAGCACGGGAACGTAGCAGACATACTGACGGTTCACCCAGACTTCGACCTGCGTCAGGTCCTGGCCGGTGAAATTGGTGATGTCGAGTCGTTTGATGCCGTACTCGACTTTGGCGCGCACCTTGTCTTCCGTCGTGCGCGGTGCCTCGGCCTTGTAGGGGAAACGCGTGGCGGCGTCATCGCGGAACTGCGAGACGGATTTCTGCAGCGCCGGGTCGGAGCTCTTGAATATGGCCGGCTGGTCGGTGCAACCCGCGATGGCCGCAATGCAGACAAACGAGAGAGCAAGGGTGATGCGATTCATAGGCGGTCCTCTTGGTCGATTATCGGACGGATTGGACGCGGGGGATTAGCAAAACAGTGCAGCGTGCGTTTCAACGCACCGATAGAGGCTGCAGCCATTGGTGTGCTGAAGCACACCCTACGGGAGTTTGTGGATGGTGTTGTGTATCTCGAAGTTGACGGGGCGGGCGGTGGCGGAGCGGAGTTTGAAGGCGATCTTCATCTGCATGGTCGGACGGATATCGGGAAGTTCGAGGAAGACGCCGCGGCGGTCGGGGTCGAGTCTGGCGGACTTGATGGCCAGGGTGTTGTGGCCGACGTTGCCGGCGCGGTCGTAGTGGGCCGAGCCGGATTGGTCGGTCCAGCGGTAGTTCCAGGTTTCGACGCTGTAGTTATCGGACTCGCCGGCCGACTCGGCGTCGAGCTCCGCGGTGAAACCGATGTGCATGCCGGCACGGGTGGCGCTGAGGCTGGTGGGCATGATGACGGGCTGGCCAGTGTAGCGGACGCGGTCCAAGCCCCCATCGGCGACGGCGTTGCTCTGCCAGCCGCGCAGGCCGACGACGTAGAGCTGGCCGTCGGCGGGGCTGAAGCGGCCGCGCATGGCCGACGAGGTGAAGCGGACGGGGAATTTCACCACGCCGCCCTGCCAGACACCATCCACTTTTTCGGGCATGACTTTGAAGAGTGCGGAGGCGCCGTAGGACATGTGCAGGAGTTGTCCCTCGAACGGGCCCCACTCTTTGCTGGTGACCCAAGCCTGGCTTGCGCATGAATTGTCTACATCCTGGGGGAAAAAGCAGAGAGGCAAAGGCGGATGGACGGTGGCCCCGTGGGCGGCCGGGGGCGTGCCG
>JBEKVL010000353.1:0-6890 GCA_049514055.1 Tepidisphaeraceae bacterium
ACGAACATGAAAATAAAGCCTGAAGGCACGAGGCCGGAACAAACCCGCCGCGCGCCTTCACGTCCAAAGGGAATCAGCTGTCCGTACGCCCGCCGGCGTCAGACCCGGACGTGTACTTTTCGGCCCTGGAATTCGACCCGGCCGTTTTTGAGGGCAAAGAGCGTGTCGTCGCAACCGATGCCGACATTGAAGCCGGGATTGAAGCGGGTTCCACGCTGGCGAATGATGATCGAACCGGCGGAAACAACCTGGCCGCCGTAGGCCTTGACGCCCAGGTATTGCGGATTGCTGTCGCGGCCGTTTCGGGATGAGCCGCCGCCCTTTTTATGTGCCATACGTCACCTTCTCGGTTTGCGAACTTGCTTGCGAACAACACAACGCCCCGCCGGGGAGCCGACGGGGCGGAAGACTATAATCGGGCGGACGTCTGAAAGCAACCAGCGCGCTGTCACAAATCGCACGATGGGCAATACGACAGGCAGGAAGCCCTCGGGTGACGACAGACAGGAATGTCTGTCGTACCGTTCATCCACCATGTCGGCCGGCACGGGCGACTACCGCATCAACCATTCTTCGGTGACCAGTTCCAGCGGATCGTTGCCCGGCCGGACACCGCCGCTGAGCATCAGGTACTCCATCATGAATGTCTTCCACAGCACGACGGGCTCTTTCTTGCCGTCGGCCGTCGTCTTCTGCACCTCGACACCCTTGTCATCCTTGAAAATCTGAGCTTCGCCGGACAGGCCCGCCACGAAGATCCGGAATCGCCCCATCTCGATCATCGGTTCCTGCCAGACCGCCACGCCATCGCGGG
Source organism: Tepidisphaeraceae bacterium (assembly GCA_049514055.1). Classification (GTDB taxonomy): domain Bacteria; phylum Planctomycetota; class Phycisphaerae; order Tepidisphaerales; family Tepidisphaeraceae; genus JANYKD01. The sequence continues at coordinate 815 of JBEKVL010000353.1, forward strand.
CCTGGTCGACGCCCACGCGGAGCGGACCGGCGATCTGGTTTACGGTCAACAAGTCCCGGTTCTTCTCGCGGATGCGAATCTCCGCGAGAACCGAATCGGGGATATCGTTGTCCGAGCGGATCACGTCGCCGTTGTCCGTCATCAGCTCGAACACCGGCAGAAACCTCTGCTCGTCCTTGCCCGGGTTGGTCACGGTGTAGCGGATGTACCAGTAGGCCTCAGCCACCTTGCTTCCCGATGGCGTGACCACAATCCGCTTCGGCATTGAGTGCTCGAACTTGAGCTGCCACGACACGGGATACGGGCTGGGTTTCGGATACGCGTGCGAGAATGAAACCACGCCCGCCAACACGACGGATATCACGATGGTGGCCGAGATCGAACGCATCATGGGTGAGAATCTCCGGAGTCTGGGTTGCCCTTGGCAACTTGGCCGCTATTCTTACTGCCTGTGGGGACACTGTCAAATATCCCCATCCTCAAAGGACTCTTCGGCGCGCAGCCCGGCGCGCCGCTGACGATACGGTCTGCGCGTCCGGAGGAGTTCGATTCGGCCGTCCGGCTGCTCCTGGCCTCGCACAGCTACAGCATCGAGGAGCACCAGATCCAGGAGTTCGTGCGGATGGCGATCATGCATCACAGCAATGCCGGGGGGCTGATGGTCGCCGAGGCCGCCGGGCGCATGGTCAGCGCGGCCATGCCGGTAACCAGCCCGGGGCGAACCATGCTGGTTTTCATTCCCAACATCATCGCGGGCGAATTGCAGGCCGAGGCCACCCGGCAACTGGTCGAGCAGGTCTGCGTCGGCGGGAAAGCTGATGGAATACACCTGGCCCAGAGCCTGCTCGACCCCGAGCACTCGGCCGCAATCGCGATCATGGCCGCCGCCGGCTTCCGGCACATTGCGCAATTGCTTTACTTGCAGGCAAGTTCTGCGCGGTCGGCAAGAACGGGCGATTTGCCGGCCGGTTACCGCTGGGAACACTACTCGCCCGCGACGCATGCCCTGTTCGCCCGTGCGGTTCTCGACACCTACGAGCAGAGCCTGGACTGCCCGGCCATCAGCGGATTGCGTGATATTGACGACGTGATCGCCGGTCATCGCGCCACCGGTGAGTTTGACCCTTCGCTCTGGTTTGCGGTTTGCTTCGGCGAGGACCCGGCCGGGGTGCTGATCCTGAGTCCCGCACAGCATGGCCAAATGCTAGAACTTGTGTACGTGGGTCTGGTGCCGGCGTACCGGGGCCGCGGGCTTGGCGATCTGCTGATGCGTAAAGCACTTGAGACCGCGGCGGAGCGTGGCGCCGCGAGTTTATCGCTGGCAGTTGACGCGGCGAACAAGCCGGCATTGAATCTGTACTGGCGGCACGGATTGCGAACCGTCGGCAGGAAGAATGCGATGATGCGTGATCTTCGCTGAATTGTGGACAAGTCCGGTGTCTGGCGCGGCTGAATGAAACGTAAATGGAGAATGAAAGAACGGTTCCATCGCGCAGGATGATTCTCCACTTCTTATCCACATTTTTTTCGCGACAGGTGCATCCCGTGTGAAGAGATTTTTTTTTCGTGTGCGTTGTGCCGTAGAAACAGGCTTTTGCGGCCTTGTGTATGAAAATCCGATAAAGATTGGCTTGCCAGCACAGGTGCGGATGGTTATTTTGCGCCGCATCGAATTGGAAGTGACTGGTTGCCGGGTGAGTAGTCGCGAACCGAAGAGCGCGACGTACAAGGGCTAGGAATGGATATCACCTCAAGGAATTTGGGAACCGACTGAAACGACCTTCTTGACTCACGGATGAGTTGATTCCGAGGCATGAGGCCTTGCAGGTAGCACCGGTGTTCTGCGCGCCCAGTAGAACACCGCACCGCCTGCGGGAACGCACGCCGGCCGACGGCGCGTTCCGAACGGATTCGCCAGCCGCCTGTATCGCGGCCGGGTTTGTTCGAAGGACTCGAGCGCTAGGAGCTTGCCGTGACCTGCATCAACGCACAGGATCCTCAGTTGACGCGACTGGCCCAGGCCATCGCTCAGCGCGTGGGCGCGCAACGCTTTCACGTCTGGTTCAACAATTCCACCCGTCTGGATCTGAAGAACGAGGGGCTGGAAATTGCTGTGCCAAACGATTTCATCAGCGAGTGGATCGGGCGCAACTTCACGCGCCCCATCGAGGACGCTTCACAGGAAGTCCTCGGATGCCGCCTGCCCATCCATTTCGCAGTGATGCCGCAGCTTTTCGAACCGCACGCCGATAACCACGCTGTCGCCGCCGATGCCATCCCGGAGGCTCGCCCCGCCGATGGCGCACTCTTGCAGAAGATTAACGGCAAGCATTACGACCAGCTTGCGGCCGTCGCGGCCGCCCCGCCGCCGCGCGTGCTCGTCGCCCCGGTGCGGCACGCGGCCCAGGAGACCAGGCAGCCGGCCGGAGTGGCCTCGACCTCCCGTCTGCGTCACTCGCTCGACACCTTCGTCGTCGGCCCGGGCAACCAGCTCGCCTTCAACGCCGCCGCCTGTGTCGCCGAGTATCCCGGCACCCAGTACAACCCGCTGTTCCTTCACGGCGCCTGCGGCCTGGGCAAGACCCACCTGCTCCAGGGCATCTGCCGCCTGTTCGCGCGCCACCATCCGGCCAAGCGCTGGGTCTATTTGACGGGCGAGGAATTCACCAACGAGTTCCTCGTGGCGATGAAGACAAACAAGATGGATCAGTTCCGCCGCAAGATGCGCGATCTCGATCTCCTGGTCATCGACGACGTGCATTTCCTGGCCGGCAAGCGGGCCACCCAGGAGGAATTCCTGCACACGTTCAACTCCATCGAGGCCATGGGCCGCCAGATCGTCATCGCCTCCGACAACCATCCCAAGATGATCGACGAGTTCGGCGAGTCGCTCGTCAACCGTTTCGTCTCGGGCATGGTCGTCCGCATCGATCCGCCCAACCACGCCATGCGCTGCCAGATCCTGCATCTGCTGGCCGCCCGGCATAGCCTGAGCCTGCCGGCCGACGTCGTCGACTGGATCGCCCGCCGTGTCACCCAGAACGTCCGCGAACTGGAAGGTGCGGTCACGCGCATCAGCGCTCACGTGACGCTCACCGGTCGCACCGCCGATCTCGCCCTGGTCCAGGAATCCCTCGTCGATCTCGACAAGCAACTGATTTCCCCGCTGCGCCCGGAGAACATCCTCCAGGCGGTCTGCAACTATTTCGGCATCGACATGAAGGACCTTATGTCCGGCCGCCGCCAGCGCACGATCTCCCTCGCCCGCTCGGTGGCCATGCACCTGATCCGGAAGACCGCAAAGCTGAGTTTCCCCGAGATCGGCATGCGTATGGGGAAGCGCAACCACAGCACGGTGATCAGCGCCTGCCGCCGCATGGAACGGGCGATCTCCAAGAGCGAGACGCTGGTCTGGACCAGCGCCGTCGGCGAGCGCACCGAAGAAGCCAACGAACTCGTGCAGCGACTGGAGGAATTGAGCCGGTCGATCAATTGATGAGACTACGGCCGCTCCGCCGGCCTGGCTTTGCGCAGGCCTTCGAGTTCGGCCACCAGCACGCCCTGCACGGGAACCAGCACGGGGGCGGCCTTTTCGTCGCGGCCGCCGAACATGATGAACGTGCCCAGGATTTCCACCTGCACATCGCGGCCGAGGCGCGAGAACTGCACATGCACGTCGTGCGGCTGAAGCTGGTGGCGATCGCCTTCGAGGAAGATGCCATCGGGCGTGTCGAGCCGCTCCTGGGTCGAGGCCTTGATCACGCAATCGGTGTTGAACAGCTTGGACGGGTCGGTGATTTCCAGCCGGAATTGCAGGTGATACCGGTTGCCCTTGTAATCGCTGGCGAGCGTCGCGCGGGCGTCGTCGCTGAAGAGAAGGATGTCCAGCGTCGGCTCCGCGTGTTCGAGCAGCAGCCGGGCGGCCGGGAACACGTACTCGCGGTCGGAGATGGTCATGCGCGACGTGGCCGGGCGGCTGGTGGGGGCTGTGGCGGTCGTGTCCGGGGAATTCCGGGTGCGAACGGTCGTCGCCTGGGATGGCTGGTTCCTGGGCTGGTCGCGGTCGCAGCCGATGACCAGGGCAAGCACGAACAGCAAAAGTAGACGGTCCTTCGTCATACGACCTCGCCGGCTGGTATTGTGGCCGCGCCAGACATCCGCAAGGCGTCGCCACTCTATCGGGGGGCCGCACTTCATGCGGCCGCGGTCATGCGGAAGCACGATCCTCCCGAGTTAATGGCGCGCTCCATTGGCACGGCCAACGCCGGTAGTTTACCATAGAATACGGGCCGGATAGAGTCCAGAAGCAAATTCCCATGAATCGATCGGCCGAAGTCCCATTATCGGATGCGCTGCTGTGCGAGGCCTGCGGGTACAACCTCACGGGCGTGCCGCGGGATGGACTGTGCCCGGAATGCGGGCAGGCGATTGCGGAGAGCCTGCCATCGCTCCGGCGGCCGCCCGTCTGGGAAACGGCCGAGCGGCCGGGCTATCGGCAGTGGCTGGCGACATCGAGCGCGGTCATCCTTCATACGAACCGGTTTTTCCGCCAACTTGCTCCGCGCGGCGACATGGAGCGAGCCGCCCGATTCGCACGATGGCACGAGTTGCTCGTGTGCGCGCTCTTCGGCTTGTGCCTGACACTGCAACTGCGCTGGATGCTCATCCTGCCGAGCCGGTACAGCCTGACCAACTCGGCCGCTTCGGTTGTCGCGGCAGTGGCGATGGTTCCGCTGATCTTCGCTTGCGTGGTGGTGTTGCGCCTGGCGACCCGGCTGGCTGTGCGGCTGACCCAATGGGAAGCGCGTTATCGCGGCCTGCGGCTGCCGCTGCCGGTGGTGCAACGCGCCATGCACTATCACGCGGCCCACTATGTCCCGGTTGCGATCGTGGCGACGCTGACGGTGGCGGGATATCACCTGGCGGTGGCTCTGGATGTGCTTTCAGAACTGCAGGGGCCGCGGTTCTTGTATGTCCTCTCGGCCGAGGTATTGCTCGGAGCGGCTTACCTGTTTGAGACCTATTGGATTGCGATGCGGAAACTGATGTGGGCGAACTGATGAATGTCGAAGAACGAATTCCGAATGACGAGAGAATGTCCAGTACCCAATGTCCGAATTCGTCATTGGTTCATTCGGATTTCTTTCGTCATTCGAGTTTCGGATTTCGTCATTACTCAGCCAGGCGCGCCACTTCCTCCGCATAGTACGAGATGATCAGGTCGGCGCCGGCCCGCTTGATGGCGATGAGTGATTCCATGATGGCGCGGTCGCGGTCGAGCCAGCCGTTGCGGAACGCGGCCTCGAGCATGGAATATTCGCCGCTGACCTGGTAGGCCACGACGGGGACAGTTACGCGCTGGCGGACGGCCGAGATGATGTCGAGATACGGCCCGGCCGGTTTGACCATGACCATGTCGGCGCCCTGCTGCACGTCGAGCGTGGCTTCGAGGATGGCCTCGTCGGTGCCGCGGGCGGGGTCCATCTGGTAGCTGCGGCGGTCGCCAAAGGCCGGCGCGGAGTCGGCCGCGTCGCGGAACGGGCCGTAGAAGGCGGAGGCGTATTTGACGGAGTAGGCGAGAATGGCCGCATCGGCGAACCCGGCCGCGTCGAGGCCCCGGCGCAGGGCGGCGACGGTTCCGTCCATCATGCCGCTGGGCGCGATGACATCGGCGCCGGCGCGGGCGTGGTTGACGGCCTGTTGCACCAGGCGGGTAACCGTGGCGTCGTTGGCAACAGTGGTCTTGTCGGCCGTCATTGGGCCGCAGTGGCCGTGGTCGGTGTATTCGCAGAAGCAGAGGTCCGTGATGCCGACCATCGGCACCTTCCGCTTCTTCGCCGCGCGAAGCATCTGGCAGACGACGTTGTCCTCATCCAGGGCAGGCGAGCCGACGGGGTCTTTTTTGTGGCGGTCGATCACGCCGAAGATGAGGTATGCCTTGAACCCTTCCGCAGCGCGCTGGGCGAGGTAGTCGGTGGCGACATCGACCGACATCTGGAAGACGCCGGGCATCGAGGCGACCTCGCGCTTCTGGCCGGTGCCTTCGATCGCGAAAATGGGGACGATGATGTCGCGG
>JBEKVL010000354.1:0-6862 GCA_049514055.1 Tepidisphaeraceae bacterium
TGTTGCCAGACCGCTTCGAACCCAACGACACGTTCGCGACGGCAACGAACCTGGGCGCGCTGGGCAACCGCACCGAAACGGGGCTGACGATCCACGCGCCCGGCAACGACGACTATTACCAGTTCAAGGCCGTCGTTTCCGGAAACTTCAGCATCGACGTGACGTTCGCGCATCTGCTGGGAGATGTCGACCTTTACGTTTACGACAGCGTGTACGGTCAGATCGGTGCATCGACCGGCATCGGCGACCTGGAGCATGTGACCGTGCCGGCGGCGGCCGGGGCCTCGTACTTCGTCAGGGTCGTGGGCTACGGGGTCGCAACCTGCCCGAACTACTCTCTCGGCATCGCCGGCCCGAGCGACGCCCCCGACCGCTTCGAACCCAACGACAGTTTCGCCCAGGCGCAGGATCTCGGCACGCTCGGCAGCCGCACCGAGAGCGGGCTGTCGATCCACGCGCCCGGCAACGACGACTATTTCAAGTTCACGGCGGCCGCCGGCGGCGACCTCAATGTGGACCTGTCGTTCGCCGAGTCGGCCGGCAATCTCGATCTCTTCGTCTACGATTCGGGACAGAACATGCTCGGCTCTTCGGCGGGCGTCACGGACACGGAGCATGTGCTGGCTTCCGTCGCCACCGGCGGCCTCTACTACATCAAGGTGGCCGGTAATGCCGGCGCCGTGAACCCTTCGTACACGCTCAGCATCGCCGCGCCGGTGGCGGACCCCGACCGGTTCGAGCCCAATGACTCCTTCGCCCAGGCGACCGACCTCGGCGTGCTTGGCAGCCGCAAGGAATCCGGTTTGTCCATCCACGCGCCGAACAACGACGATTACTACAAGATCACCGCGGCGGCGGGCGGCTACCTGAACGCCGACCTGACATTCAGCAACGCCGACGGCAACCTCGACTTGTTCGTCTACGATGCGGCGCATGTCCTCCTGGGTTCCTCCACGAGCACGGCCGATGGCGAGCGGGTTTCGGTGGCGGCCACCGCCGGCGCGGTCTACTACGTCAGGGTCGGGGGATACCACGGCAGCACGAACCCGGACTATGCGCTGGGCATCGTCGTCGGCGACCGTTTTGAGCCCAACGACAGCTTCGCTCAGGCCACGGATCTTGGCATACTGGGAACCCGCACCGAGCCCGGGCTGTCAATCCACACCCCCGGGAACGACGACTTCTATAAATTCACGGTGCAGGCGAACGGGACCCTGAATGTTGATATCTCGTTTGCCAACGCCGACGGCAACCTCGATCTGTTCCTGTACACCGCCGACCAGGCCCTGCTCGCAACTTCCGCGGGCACCGGCGACGGCGAGCATCTGTCGCTGTCCGTCAGCGCCGGCGCGATGTACTACGTGAGGGTGGCCGGCGCGGGCGGGGCGACAAACCCGAGCTACACGCTGAGTGTCGCCGCGCCGACACTGACCCCGGATCGTTTCGAGCCGGACGACTCCTTCGCCCAGGCGGCCAGCCTGGGCACGGGCTACCGCACGGAAACGGGGTTGTCGATCCATGCACCCGGCAACGATGATTACTACAAGACCACGGCCGCGGTGTCCGGCATCCTGAGCGTTGACCTGACCTTCACCGCCGCGCTGGGCGATCTGAATCTCTTTGTCTACGACAGCGGCTACATCCTGCTTGGGTCATCGACCGGAACGGGCGACACCGAGCATGTGGGGGTGTCGACCATCGCCGGTGCCATTTATTACATCAGGGTGACCGGATACAACGGCGCCACGAACGGCGACTACACGCTGAGCCTGAGCAATCCCGGAGGTGACCGCTTTGAACCCAACGACAGCCCCGCCCAGGCCACGAACCTGGGCACACTGGGCAACCGCATCGAGACCGGCCTGTCGATCGACACCCCCTCGAACAGCGACTACTACCGATTCACCGCGGCCACGAGCGGCCTGTTGAATGTCGACCTTTCGTTTGCACAGGTGCTGGGCGATCTGGATCTGTACCTCTACAACAGCAATGTCACCCAGATCGGGGCCTCCTACGGCACCAGCAGCAACGAGCACATCGGCGTCACTGTCACTGCGGGCTCCACGTACTACGTTCAGGTCGTGGGTTACCGGTGGGCCACCAACCCCTCCTACACGCTGCAGATCGCGGCCGCCCTGCCGCCGTGGCTGGCCGACGACGGCGGGCTGACCTATTCGTTCTCCGGCCCGACTTCGGCCCCTGTGCTGACCATCACCGGCGGCCGCGGCCGGCTCATCGGGGATGCCGGGGCGGCCATGCCCGGCCTGAGCGTGGAGATCAACCCGCAGGCATCGCTGGTGACCAATACGGACCAGGACCTCGCCGGCCTGCAGATCAGTGACGGCGCCTGGTTCGCCGCTGCGCCCGGTGTATCGCGGGTCTTGCTGATCGGCTCGCTGTCGCTCGCCCCGACGGGCCAGCTCGACCTGGCCGCCAGCGACATGGTGCTTCTCAACCCCGCTACAACGTTTGATGACATACGCCAGCGCCTCCGGACGGGGCAGATCATCACCAGCGTAAACCAGCCTGCGGCCGGCCATTTTGCCGGACTGGCGACAATCGACAACCAACTGCTGCACCTCACGGCCTGGGATGGCAAAGCGATCGGCAACGGCACGAATTTCGGCCAGGTCATCATCAAGTACGCTTTGCTGGGCGACACCGATCTCGATGGCCGGGTCACCCAGGCGGACTATCTCAACGTACTCGCCAACCAGGGCAACGCAGGCCAATGGATCACGGGCGATCTCAACGGGGACGGCATGGTGACGCCCGACGACCTTGCCGTGGTCAGCGCCAACCTCGGCGCCGGCTCCGCCGCGACCGCCGGGCCGGCGCTGTTGGCCCAGACGCCGGCCAGCGCCATGGTCTCCCCCGCCGCTCGCCGGGCGACACCGCAACCGGCGGCGAAGAAATCCCGCACCATCGCCGGCATCGCCTTCGACGACGCCAACGGCGACGGTATTCGCCAGCGTAGCGAGAAGGTGCTTCGCGGCGCCGTCGTTTTCCTCGACACCAATGGCAACGGCCGGCTCGACGCAGGAGAACGCCAGACCCGAACCGATGCCTCCGGGCGGTACGTCTTCAGTGACGTGCCGATCGGAAAGTACCAGATCCGCCACGCCGCACCCGCCGCCCGGCGCGGCCACCGGCGGTAGGAACCGCGGCTGGTCATCGCGGCCGGAGGGCGTGACCACTTATTCTCGTGGCGCCCGGGCAAGGGTACTTGCCGATACCGCCCGATCAATGACCAGGAAACACACGCCTACCAGTCCATAAGTAATTTATCCAAAACAACTTACAACTCCGGAGCCTCCGTCGCAGCCACCTTCGCATCGTTTCCCGGCACTTTGCGGTTATTGTCCTTGTCGGGTATTGTGGGACCGAGCGATTAGAAACAGCGTCCTCAACCTCTAACCACCCACCGTGGTAGTGTGTCTGACCCTATGGAAGCCAAGGCGAGCACCATCCCGAACGAAGCAGCGAAGGCTGGCGTCTCGCCGAGTGACGGCGAATTGGCCCAGCGATGTCTGGCGGGCGACCGCAAGGCCTTCGACGAGCTGATCCTCCGTTACCAGCGACAGACCGTGGCCGTGTCGTATCGGCTGCTGGGCAATTCGCAGGATGCGCTCGAAGTCACCCAGGACGCATTCCTCAAAGCCTTCAGCAGCCTGTCAACCCTCCAGAAGCCCGAGGCTTTTGGGGGCTGGCTGATGCGCATCGTCTCCAACCTGTCGCTCAACTTCCGCCGCGGCCGAAAGCTGCGGACGCAGTTGCCGCTGGACGATTGCCTTGGCCCGACGGATTCGCAGGCAACAACGAGCGGCAGCGAATGGATGAGCCGCGATGGCGACCCGGTCCACTCGATGGAAAGCGCGGAGCTCGGCGTGAAGCTCAAGGAGGCACTCGCCCAGCTCCCGGAAAAGCAGCGGCTGGCGATCATCATGTTCACGATCGAAGAACTGCCGCAGAAACAGGTTGCCGAGGCCCTGGGATGTTCGGTTGAGGCCATCAAATGGCACGTCTTCCAGGGCCGCAAGAGATTGAGAGAGATATTGAAGGACCACCTATGAACCGCGAGCAGATCGAATTCGCCATCAGCCGCCTCCTCGACGGGGATCTCTCCGCCGGGGAAATCGCACGGCTCGAGGCCGTGCTCGCGTCCGATCCATCGGCCCGGAAGCTCTGCGACGAACTCCAGGCCATCAACCAGAACCTCAAGTCCGCCAGCCCCCTTCCCGCCGTCAACTGGGACCGCCTCGCCGACACCATCTCCGCTTCCGCGGCGCAGCAACACCTCGCCCGGGGCGGGCAGCGCCCGGCCATCCGTCTCCCAGCCAACGATGCCATCGAGGACGCGGTGGTCCGCGCCGTCACGGGCGACATCACCAAAGCCGAGCAAGCCGGACTCGACCGCCTGACCGAAACCGACTCGGCCGCCCGCGAATTGCTCGCCCAGCATCGCGCGCTGGATGTCGCCCTCCAACACGGTCTGCCCCGGCCCGATGTCGACGGGCCGCAACTCGCCCGCCAGCTCGGCAACACCGTCGCGCAGCATCACGCCGTCGTCGCTGATTCCGCGGCCGGCGACACGGCGATCGACGAACCCACCGAGCAATCTATCGTCCAACTCGTTGACGGCGAACTCACCGTTACGCAGGAATCCGAGTTGTCCCGGAAGCTCGCGGCCAGCCCCGCCGTCCGGCAGGCGCTCAAGGAACACCGCTCCCTCGATGTCCTCCTCAAGCACGGCCAGCCGCTCCCGCACGTCGACTTCGCCGTGCTCGGCCAGCGCATCTCCCAAGCCGTCGCCGAGGCCGACGCGGCCGCCGAACGCACCATCTCTCTCTCCCAATGGATGCACCGTACATCCCGCATCGCCATCGCCGCCTGCGTGCTCCTCGGCGTCACCCTGCTTGCCCGCACCTTCATGCACCCGGCGGATCCCACCGCCGTCATCGCGCACCCCGTCCACGAAATCATCGCCATGGACGTCCACCCCGCCGATCCGGTCGCGCCGCGCGTGATCGAGGTCAGTGTCGGCCCGTCCAAGCAGCTTGCCGGCCAGGGTTTCGACTACTACGCCGCCGGCGCCGTCGTCGCCGTGCCGTCGCGCATCCAGATCGCCGAACGGATCACCCCCGCCAGCACGGAAGACTTCGGTGCGCTGCCCTACTAAAATGCTTGAACCTCATCAACCCGCCCTACCCAAAACGCTCTTGCCCGCGCATAATCCCCCCGCCGCGATTTGATCCCGGCCTGCATGAAACGCCTATATCTCATCATCCTCGAGATCGGCCTGCTCGCCGGTCTGGCTGTCTGGGTCTATTTCTCACTCACCGAAACCAAGTCCTCGCGGCCCGGCGGTGTCGAGGTCACCGTGCAACTCGCCAACGCGCGCGACAAGGTACTGCTCTACCGCGATGCCGGGCACCACTATCGCTTCCTCGTGCATCAGGACGACGGCAAGATCGTCGACATTTCTCCCGAGGAACTCGCCGCCCGCATGCACCGCGACCGCACCGCCCGCTCCTGGGGCCAGACCCTGCTCAATATCTCCTCGCCCGCCGGCTACATCTGGGTCGGCCTGGGCTTTCTCGGCCAGGTCCTCTTCACCGGCCGGATGATCGTGCAATGGCTCGTCAGCGAGAGGCACAAGCGATCCGTCGTCCCGCCGATCTTCTGGTGGATGAGCCTGGTCGGATCAACGATGCTGATGATCTACTTCCTCTGGCGCCGCGATCCCATCGGCCTGCTCGGCCAGGCTTTCGGCTGGTTCATCTACCTTCGCAACATCTACATGATCTACCGCCCGCATGACGCCGCCGCCCCTGCCGGGCAGCCCCTTGAAGCCTGACGGCGGGAATGAACAGCGTGTACGATTCCGGTTACTGCTGTCCGCCTGCGATCGACAATGACTATTCCGACTGGTGCGGTGATACGTTCTATTCCAGCCGAGGTTCGGTTCGGCGCGTACGCCTTTCATGGTGTGGGGAAGCAGACCCTGCGCGGCAGCCCTACGTGGGAGCGTCCGTACCGTGTATACTGCCCTCATGAACCGCATGCCCGTGATCGCGATCGTCGGCCGGCCGAACGTCGGCAAGTCCAGCCTGCTCAACGCACTGGTGGGAAAGCGCATCTCCATCGTGCAGGACATGCCCGGCGTCACTCGGGACCGCGTGTCCATGGAACACCAGATCGACGGCCACTGGGCCGAGTTCGTCGATACCGGCGGATACGGTTTTGTCGATCCGGACCATCTCACCGAGCACATCCAACACCAGATCGAGATCGCCATGTCCAAGGCCGACCTCGTGCTCTTCATCGTTGACTGCACGCTCGGATTGACCGCGGGCGATCAGGAGATCGCCACGCTCCTGCGCCGGCAGGGAATCAACACCGTGCTGCTGGCCAACAAGTGCGACGGCGAGCGCTACGACACGGTGCTGGCCGACTTTTCCCGGATCGGCCTGGGCACGCCGCTGGGCGTTTCGGCCATGAATGGCCGGAACATTGCGGAGATCCTCGATGCCATCCGCTCGAAGATCGACCTGTCCAAGGCCCCGACGGAACTGCCCGAGCCGGAAATGCTCTGCGCCATCGTGGGCAAGCGCAACGCGGGCAAGTCGACGCTGGTGAACGCCATCGCCGCGCTCTACGAGGGGGATTCCGATCGCGTGATCGTCTCCGAAGTGCCGGGCACGACGCGGGACTCGATCGACGTGCGCTTCGAAAAAGAGGGCAAGACGCTGATCGTCATCGACACGGCCGGCGTGCGCAAGAAGCGGCACATGGTCACCAACGACATCGAGTTCTACTCCTATCACCGGGCCCAGCGATCGGTGCGGCGGGCCGACGTGGT